>CAZBZA010000074.1:0-11821 GCA_964495865.1 uncultured Lentimicrobiaceae bacterium | reverse complement strand
TTTCTGCAATTCCTGAATAGATTTAAAACATTCCATATAAAAAACACTTATCTTATTATTAAACAAGGACTTACAGCTTCAACAAATACCATGACTAAATAAAAACTTTGCCAATTGCACGAATGGACGTAATTTTGCGTTATAGTAATGGCCTTTCTCAGGCCATTTTTATTAGGTTAACTCATGCCCCTTCACAGAATAAAAACGTCTGTTTTACTGATAGTTATGCTTGTACTCTTCAATGTACAGGCATTGGCTCAGCATAAGCTTTGGGGGTCGAACCTGCTGCTCGAAGGTCGGGTTAATTATGGTTTTATGATAAACCATCACCTGGAAATGGAGATTTTCAATGCTCACTTTCCTTCGTTCGAAATAAACCTTGGAAAAGAAACCTATGGCCGCGAACGCTGGCAGGCAATGTATGGCTATCCATTCGTTGGCGTAAGTTATTGGTACTCACACATGGGCGGCTCCGAATTTGTAGGAAGCGCCCACGCGGTTTTCCCATATGTTAATTACCCGATTATCCGTAACAGGAAACACGAGCTCAATTTCCGTGTCGGACTGGGGCTTGCCTATCTCACAAAACGCTTCGAACGTCTCGAAAACTATAAATATATCGCTATCGGTTCGCATATAAATGCCGCTGTAAACCTGATGGCCGAATACCGCTGGCGTTTTAATCCACGGATGAATGCAGCAATTGGCCTGGGCCTCATGCATTTCTCCAACGGATCGACCAAAACTCCAAACTTTGGTGTCAATACTCCTTCCATCAACCTGGCATTCGCTTACCGGCTGAGCAAGGAAAACTCTTATCTCAATAAAAAAATAGTGCCTTCACTTTACACTTTTGAATTCCCGGGTACAAAATCAATTGACTTCTCGGTTGGGGCTACGGCAGCATTGAAAGATATGGGCAGCGAATATGGTCGCTCTTTTATGATTTATAATTTTTTCGGCAATGTTATGAAGCAATTCTCGTTTAAAAGCAGCGCCGGAGTTGGTTTTGATGTTACATACGATGAATCCGACTTCTATTTTGCCGAATTAAATAACGTTGAATACGAACGAAACCGCGAAATAATACGTTTTGGAGTAGGTCCGGCCTACCAGCTGCATATGTCGAAACTTTCGTACAATTTCGGACTTGGGTTTTATATCAGCGGGAAAATGGCTCCCACTAACTCTTACTTTAAACTGGGTTTGCAATACCAGGTAACTCCCGGCCTTTTTGCAAACCTGACTCTCCGCACACACTTCGGACAAGCTGATTTTGTAGGCATTGGATTAGGCTACAAAATTCCATGGGTTTACTACGGGAGGCAAAAATGATGAAAAAATTGGTAACCATAGCTCATAGAATAATGCAGCATAAAAGCATTTCAGCTTTTATGCTGCTTGTTATTGCTGTGATTTTCCCTTCCTGCGAGAAAGACCATTTCTGGGATTTTGCAAAAAGTACCGGCAACATTGTTACTGTTACCAGGCCTGTAAACGAAAACTTTACAAAAATTCATCTGAACGACGATGTTAACCTTGTTATTACCCAGGGAAGTACATACAGCATCCGTGTCGAAGGAGGCGAGAACATACTTTCAGGAATCGAAACTTCTATCAGCGACAGCCTGCTGACAATAAGGAATAACAATAAATTTAACTGGGTGCGGTCGTACGATAAAAAATTTACCGCTTACGTAACCATGCCTCATATAATTGATCTGAAGTACGAAGCTACGAGTACTGTTACGAATACGGATACTATCCGTGAGGATTCACTTACAGTTTCAGCCGTTGGCGGTTCGGGGTATATTGATCTGATAATAAAAACAGGCACCAGCAAACTCAGTATTATATATGGTTCGGTTGATATGAAAATAAGCGGCCAAACCGGCGTAAACTTCATTTATTCAGCCAGTTACGGGCCAGTTCATTGCCTTGATCTGGAATCGGGTTTTATTTTTATGCGAAATGCCAGTACCAACGATTGTTATGTAAATGTGAAACATCATTTTGAATATGAAATTACCAGCCTGGGAAACATCTATTACAAAGGAAATCCGGAGGAAATATCCGGCTCTGTTTCAGGTGGCGGTAAACTTATAAAATATGAGTAGGCAATTAATTACCCTTTGTTTTTTTTATTAAATTCAGTAAAACATATCTTTGCAATACGCTTCACCGCTTCACTGTAAAAGATAAAATTACATGTACAACCTAAAATTCTCCGGGTTTAAATCACTTTCATGGACTTCTGTGGTTCCCTGGCTGATTGCATTGGTTGTTCTATGGACAATTGTAAATACCTCATTTAAAAAAGATTACAAAACCGGAGTAATTGAATCGGATGCCAAAGGGTATTATGCCTACCTGCCGGCAATATTTATTTACCACGATCTCAATTACAGGTTTTATTACAAGATCGAACGCGAAACATACTACAATCCAAATCTGTATTTTCAATACCTGAGGGCTCATAACAACAGTACTGTCAACAAGTACTATGTTGGCACTGCCATCTGCCTGATGCCTTTCTTCCTGGTTGGCCATGCAATAACTCATTTTACTGAGCTTCCGGCTGACGGCTACAGTTACTATTATACTCTGATGGTACATATAGGAGCGCTGTTTTACCTGTTGCTGGCGCTGTTCGGATTGAGAAAACTGTTACGTACCTTCACAATTGATGAGAAAACCATTGCCTGGGTACTTATTGCTTTTGTTTTTGGCACTAACCTGTTTTACTATGTGGTTACGGAATTTGCCATGTCGCACGTGTATTCGTTTGCAGCCATCACATGGTTTAGTTTCACCATAAGGAAATATTTCATAAACCAGGAACACAAATACCTGCTTTACAGCGCCTTGCTTCTTGGAATTATAACTCTTATACGACCTGTAAATATTCTTATTGTCCTGTCACTGCCTTTTTTAGCTGATAATTCCGGACAATTGATTTCAGCAATAAAAAATGTATTTACTAAAAGTTGGATTTCTGTCGTTGCAGCCATGAGCTTTCTACTCATAATAGCCATACAATTAATCATTTACAAACTATCAACCGGTCAGTTTCTTGTCTATTCTTACAAAGAGGAAGGTTTCAATTTCATGAATCCCCAGATTTGGAATTTCCTGTTCAGCTATAAGAAAGGGATGTTTGTATATACACCGCTCTTATTGCTCAGTCTTGCCGGCTTTATTTATTTGTTCAAAAACAACAGATACCGGTTTTACACGCTGCTATGTTTTCTGATTATTTTGATTTATGTTTTCTCATCGTGGCATATGTGGTATTACGGTGGAAGTTTTTCGCAGCGGGTAATGGTTGAATTTTACGCGTTTTTCGCCATTTTGCTTGCTACGGCTATCCAACAGCTTAAATCGTTGAAAGCCAAACGCTTATTCCTTGGATTAACAATTCTGCTGATTGTTTTCTGTCAAATACAAACCTACCAATACCGTCGCATGCAGATCCACTGGTCGGATATGAATAAGGAAAAATACTGGGAAGTGTTTTTGAGGATTGATAAGCTATGAGGATTTAGATTTTTTTGTCTTGAAGATAGCTGTTTCTGAACAATTAACTTCCTTTATATTTGAACTATTGAATCATTGAACATTGAACCCTTGAACCCCCAAAACGCCAAAGCCCCGCCGAAGCAGGGCTTTGAAACAAATTATGGTGGATGTGAAACTGTATTTTAGTACATTCCACCCATTCCGCCCATACCAGGATTTGGCATTGCGGCTTCCTTGTCTTCTTTAATATCAGCAATCACACACTCGGTAGTGAGTAACATTCCGGCGATTGAAGCTGCATTTTCGAGAGCTACGCGGGCAACCTTTGTAGGATCGATTACTCCTGAGCTGTAAAGATTCTCATACACTTCGGTACGTGCATTGAAACCGAAATCATCTTTTCCGTCTTTCACTTTCTGAACGATAATTGAACCTTCGAGACCTGCATTGGCAACTATCTGGCGAAGTGGCTCTTCAAGAGCGCGTTTCACGATTTTGATACCCAATTCTTCGTCTTCGTTTTCTGTTTTAACGTTTTCGAGAGCAGCAATAGCACGGATATAAGCAACGCCGCCACCAGGAATAGTTCCTTCTTCGATAGCTGCGCGGGTAGCGTGAAGAGCATCGTCGAAACGGTCTTTCTTCTCTTTCATTTCAATTTCGCTTGCGGCACCAACATAAATTACAGCAACACCACCACTAAGTTTAGCAAGACGTTCCTGCAGTTTTTCGCGATCGTAATCGGATGTAGTGGTTTCAATCTGTGCTTTAATCTGGCTTACGCGGGCAACAATACCTTCTTTTGCGCCTTTACCGCTTACAATGGTAGTATTGTCTTTATCAATATTGATTTTTTCAGCTTGTCCGAGGTAGCTCAGATCGGTATCTTCCAAACGGTATCCTTGTTCTTCCGAAACAACGGTTCCTCCGGTAAGGATAGCGATATCCTGTAGCATTTCCTTGCGGCGATCGCCAAAACCAGGAGCTTTAACAGCAACAATTTTGAGTGAGCCACGGATTTTATTAACAACCAGTGTAGCAAGAGCTTCACCGTCAACGTCCTCGGCAATAATAAGCAACGGACGACCGGTTTGAACCACTTTTTCCAACACTGGAAGGAAATCCTTCATGCTGCTGATTTTCTTGTCATGGATAAGGATATACGGATTTTCGTAAACCACTTCCATTTTTTCGCCATCAGTAACAAAATACGGTGAAATATAACCACGGTCGAACTGCATACCTTCAACTACTTTTACGGTTGTTTCGATACCTTTAGCTTCTTCAATAGTTATAACACCTTCTTTTGATACTTTTTCCATAGCTTCAGCTAACAATTTGCCAATAGTTTGGTCGTTATTAGCCGAAACGGTAGCAACCTGCTGAATTTTTTCGATGCTGTTGCCAACTTCCTTTGATTGTTTTTTAAGATCTGCAACAACAATTGCCACAGCTTTTTCGATACCACGTTTCAAATCCATTGGATTAGCTCCGGCGGTAACGTTTTTCAATCCGGTTGTGATGATCGACTGAGCCAGAACGGTTGCAGTAGTTGTACCATCACCGGCAACGTCAGCAGTTTTCGAAGCTACTTCTTTCACCATCTGAGCTCCCATGTTTTCCACGGAGTCCTTCATTTCTATTTCTTTCGCTACAGTAACGCCGTCCTTGGTAATCTGAGGCGCGCCATAGGTTTTTTCGATGATAACGTTACGTCCTTTTGGACCAAGCGTAACTTTAACAGCATTTGCCAAAGCATCCACACCTTTTTTCATGCGGTCGCGGGCTTCGCTTTCGAAAATTATTTCTTTACCTTTCATATCAGAATTTTTTTTTAGTTTTTAATTAAATCACAGCCAGAATATCGCTTTCGCGCATAATCAGATAATCCTTGCCTTCAATGTTGATTTCGGTTCCTGAGTATTTACCATACAATACCTGATCGCCAACTTTTACAGTAAGTGGTTCATCTTTTTTACCATTGCCAATGGCAACAACTGTGCCTTTTTGTGGTTTTTCTTTTGCAGTGTCGGGGATGATGATGCCACCTGCTGTTTTTTGTTCGGCTGCTGCCGGCTCAACCAATACGCGGTCGGCCAAAGGTTTTACATTTACCTGTGCCATGTTTTTGAATTAATTTTTATGTTAAACAATTAGATAATTTTTCTTTTGAATGAATTGCTATACTCATAATCCGTGCCAAAGCTTTAATTGGCATTATGGAATAAATTTTTTACAGACTATATATCTTCTTAAATATAAGGCGTTTAGAAGCAACTAAGCAACATTTGCAAGCCCTGACAAAAAAGAAAAATTCCGGACAAAAAAAAGAATGTCAGAATGCACGTGACATTCTGACATTCGGAAAAATGATTTCTATATGCTTTTAGTTCTCTTCTTTCGGAGGAGCCTGGAAATCCTGAACAGGTTGAGCGTTTTCGTCAATATTCTGACGAAGTTCTGTATCAGCAGCACCCTGGCTTGCTGATCCGCGTGGTATAACAATAATGGACATCAAGCTGAGTGCCAGTAAAGCAACAGCTAATCCCCATGTGAATTTTTCGAGAAAATCAGCAGTTTTGCGGACACCCATATACTGGTTTGACGACGAAAAGTTAGAGGCTAACCCGCCACCTTTCGAATTCTGAACCAATACTACAAGTATCATGAGCACACAAGCGATCAGGATTAAAACAGAAACAAAAATAAAAGCATTCATACTTCTTTGATTTTATGTATTTATAAACGTGTTACTTAGGCTTTTTGGTAATTTCTTTAATTCGGCCTGCAAAGTAACTACTTTTTTCGGGAATAAGCAACATGAGTTTTTCATAAATTTTTATTGCCAGGTTATAATATCCCTGTTGCTCATATATCCAGGCCAAAGTTTCAGTTACCAGGTCCTCAGGCAAGGTTGCACTTTGCTTCGCAATGTCTTCGGCATTGTAGAACTCGCGCTTGGGAGAACTTATCCGCGGCTCTTCCCTGATAAACTTTTCGACCAGATCATTGTGAACGGAAAGATTTTTATTCAAAGCCGGGAACACTTCTGTTTCGAAATTCGCCGGTTCAAAATCTGTGATCTCCTCCTCCGGAACAGGCACTGCACTTAAACGTGAAAAAATTGTATCAATCAGTGCGTTATGAATAGTATTAGTCTTATCATTTGACTTGATTGCGATAACTTCTTCAACTATTTCGCCCTCCGGTGATACAGCTAATACAATTGGATCGTCAGCAATTATTTCATCTGTTTCGGTTCTAATATCATGATTTTCAAAGGAAACCGTTTCGATTATATGCTGTTCAGCAAACATTTCCATTTCATGCTGAATTTCATTTTCGTCCTTGGCAAGTTCGGTTTCTGAAGATTTGATTTCAGAAGTATCACTGGAAATAATATTAGATCCGTCAGCTTCTTCTTTAACAGAAAAAGGATCAGCAATACTTTCCTTCTCTGGTACTTCATGTAAAATAACAGGGATTCCTTCAATCAGCGCTTTAAGTTTGCCCCTGTCGCCGGCATATGCTGCTGCAAGTCGCAACGAAAGAGGATACGCCTCGTGACCAGTATTGTATAAATTGCGGGCCAGCAACATGCGTGCAACCTGAAAATACGGGTAATCTTTAACAAGCATCCACAACTCCTCCACTGTATGGCTATCAAGCAGCGAGGGGTCATTCAGATACCGGTTAAACTTCTCAGGTGTCATATTTCAGTTTGGAAAAGTTGTTACTGTTTTGATAAGAAAAGAATATGGATTTGCAAGTAAAAGTAATTAACTTAAAATGAAGTCGTTACCAGTTGACGACGGCTTTATTAAAAATATCCTGTGCCAGCTCTTCATTAATAATGTCCATCAAAGTCTCCTCAACTTCCGAAAGCCTCCTGGTGGCATCATAATCCTGAAAACGTGAAAAAGTGGTTTCAAAATCCTGTTTCGGATCCTGCTTATTGGTAAAACGAATATTGACGGTAATTTTTAGCCGCTGCAAAGCGCCTTGTTGTTCGCTTGTAATAGCAACAGGTTCAGTTGAGTACCCGGTAATCTCGCCTTCTATAATCAAATCCCCGTTCGAACTTACAAGTGAAAGCCCTGATTGGCTGGTAAACTTGTCACGGATAGTTTCAGTAAGCTTTCGGCTTAAAGACGGCTGTACGAGAGGGGCATTATTAGGAAGATAATTAACCGAAATGCTTTTTACAGTTGGCGAAATACTTGCGCCTGTAAACGAATAACTGCAACCTGAAGAAAAGGAAATTACTGACAACACTGAAATCAGTATCAGTACCACTGAAATGCCTCCTGAAAAGGGTCGTATTTCTTTAAAAAATCTATCCAATGATTCCATATTCCCGGATTTTACGATACAAGGTGCGTTCAGAAATACCAAGCTCTTTGGCTGCATTGCGACGGCGGCCTTCGTGTTTATCAAGTGCACGCCTGATCAGGTCAAGTTCGCGTTCCTGTATCGAAAGCGATTCCTCCATAATTTCGCCATGTACAAATGGTTCGTCATCAGGGGGTAGATTATGACGTTCATGAACTACTACCCTGTTTAAATCAGCCCGTTGCGAATCACTTATATAATGATCGGGAGCATGTGTTGCCTGGGTGCTGAAATGGCTGTCGACTTCATCGTGACCAATTATTTCGCCTACCAGTTTTTTAAGATCAGTAATATCGCGACGCATATCAAAAAGGACTTTGTAGAGCAAATCCCTTTCTGATAACTCATTGCCTTTATTAGCATCTTTGAAAAGTACAGGCAAATCGCGACGGGTAGTTTCGGGAAGGTAAGTCTGTAATGTGGTAGCCGAAATATTACGGTTTCGCTCAATAATCGAGATTTGTTCAGTGAAATTTTTCAGTTGCCTGATGTTACCGGTCCAGCGGTAATTCATGAGTATTTGCCTTGCTTCTTCATCAAGTTCAAGAGCAGGCATACGGTATTTTTCGGCAAAATCAGAAGAAAATTTACGGAACAGCAGTATAATATCTTCTTTACGTTCCCGAAGTGCCGGCACTGCAATAGGCACTGAATTAAGCCTGTAAAATAAATCCTGCCTGAATTTTCCATGATCAATTGCGCCCTGAACATCTACATTGGTAGCTGCTACCACACGTACGTCTGTTTTCTGGCTTTTCGATGATCCGACTTTAAAAAATTCGCCCGATTCGAGCACCCGCAACAAGCGAACCTGGGTTGATAAAGGTAATTCGGCAACTTCGTCAAGGAAAATAGTGCCTCCGTTTGCCACTTCGAAATAACCTTTCCTTGCTTCGTGGGCACCGGTAAACGAACCCTTTTCGTGCCCGAAAAGCTCCGAATCAATTGTACCTTCTGGAATTGCGCCGCAGTTTACAGCAATATACGGCCCATGTTTGCGTGCACTCAGGTGATGTATTATCTGCGGAAATATCTCTTTCCCAACTCCGCTTTCGCCGGTTATCAATACACTCAGATCAGTTGGCGCTACCTGTCGGGCAATATCAATAGCCCTATCGAGCAAAGGAGAATTACCAATTATACCAAAACGCTGTTTTACCGAAATTATATCCATCTTCTATACTTGCCATTGTGGCTTTTACTGTGCAAAGTTAACGCTATTATCGCGAAATATTTAAACCCTTTAACGATTTTTGGCAGTATTGCTGACAAAATGTCAAAAACTCTGAAACAAGGTTTTCAGTAAGCAAAACATACCCCATCTAAAAGAAAAACCCGGCACTGAGTCCGGATTTTATTTGCAAAAAACTCGTGAAAATTATTTCCTGATAACTGCACCCAGTTCTTTTTCGAAAACCTCGGACAATCGTTTCATCAGTTTTTCTATATCATTATCTGTCAGAGTCTTATGGTCATCCTGCAGACTAAAACTTACCGCGTAGGATTTTTTACCGGCTTCGATCTTTTCGCCTTCATACACATCGAAAAGATTAACAGCACGTAATATCCCCTTGCCGTTCTTATAGGCAAGTGTTTCGATATCAATAAATTTAACATTTTTATCAAGCAGAAGGGCCAGATCGCGGCGCACTTCCGGGTAGCGACTTATCTCGCTGAATTTCACACTGTCAGGTTTCACTTCGCGTAGCAAAGTAATCCAATCCACTTCGGCATAAAATACTTCCTGCTTAATATCAAATTGTTTCAGAGTGGCAGCATTAAGCTTTCCAATACTCATTAATGGTTTATTGCTGATGCTGAACGATTCGCCTTCTGCAAATAAATGTGCATTTATTTCGGTTGCTACAAGTTTATGCAGCGCAATCCCTGTTTTACGAAGCACTGAAAACACAAGCGATTTCAGAAAATGATAATCGGCTCCCCTTGCAGGCATATACCAACTCTCTGCCTGCTGACTCCCGGTTACATATATTGACAATTTTTTGTTCTCAGTATATTTTCGGGTTACATCGGTGCTTTCAGCTTGTGCAGAATTATATTGATACACATTTCCAAATTCGTAAAATTTAAGGTCCGACATCCGCCGGTTCAGGTTGTGCGAAATGCTTTCGAGACCGCTGTATAGCAAAGTCTGCCGCATTACACCCAACTCACTGCTGAGTGGATTCAGTATTTTGACGCATTTCTCAAAGCTGAATGCCTCCGACTTTTCGTAGTAGGCAGAACTGGTCAGGGAATTGGTTAAAATTTCGTTGAAGCCATTATTACTCAGGTAATCAGCCAGTTTTTGCTGAAGTGTTTCAGGATCGGGCTTGCGGCTGTATGAAAGCGATGATTTTAACGAATCACTGAAATCAATATTATTATACCCATAAATCCGAAGTATTTCCTCGACCACATCTGCTTCGCGGGTAACATCCACTTTAAAGGGAGGAACGGAAAGAAGCATTCCTTCATCCGTTTCGGAAAGGATGCCAATTTCGAGTGCTGACAAAATATTTTTAACAGTAGCTTTTTCTATTTGTTTACCAATGAGTGTATTGATGCGCTTAAATGAAACTTCAATTTCGAAATTTTTAATTACTTCGGTATAAACATCCACCACTTCGGAGGAAATAACTCCACCCGCAATTTCCTGTATCATCAAAGCTGCACGCTTCAAAGCATAAATCGTAATATTAGGATCAGCGCCACGTTCGAAACGGAAAGAAGCATCCGTTTTCAGATTGTGCAGCTTTGACGTTTTCCGAACATGGGTTCCGTCGAAATAAGCGCTTTCGAGAAAAATCGCTTTCGTATGTTCAGTTACGCCTGATTTTGCCCCGCCAAAAACACCCGCTATACACATGGGCTCAACGCTATTGCAAATCATCAGATCGTCGGCGCCAAGGCTGCGTTCAACCTCATCAAGAGTTACAAACTTGGTTCCGGCTGGCATTTTTTTAACAATCACCTGGTTTCCGGCAACATAAGCTGCATCGAAAGCATGAAGTGGCTGGCCGGTTTCCATCAGCACAAAGTTGGTAATATCCACAATATTATTAATCGGACGCAGGCCAACTGCTTTTAACCTGTTCTGAAGCCATTCGGGGGAATCTTTAACTTCAATACCACTGATTGTGATTCCTGAATACCTGGCGCAAGCCTCCGGGTTTTCAATGCTAACTGAAATTTTAAGTGAAGTATTTTCAACTTTAAAATTTTCGACAGATGGATACACAAGCGAAACACTCTTGTGCTGCGTTTCGCGGTTATTGATAGCTGCAACCAGGTCGCGGGCTACGCCGATATGCGAAGTTGCATCGGCACGGTTAGGGGTTATTGCTACTTCAAATATCGTATCGGATTCAAGGTTAAAATATTCAGCAGCAGGCGAACCTATTGTTGCATTATCATCCAAAACCATAATCCCGGCATGCGAATCGCCTAGTCCAAGTTCGTCCTCGGCGCATATCATTCCATCGCTGGGTTCGCCACGCAATTTTCCGGCTTTAATTGTAAATGATTCATCTCCGTTATGAAGCACTGTGCCTATAGTAGCAACAGGAACCCGTTGACCAGCAGCAACATTGGGCGCACCGCAAACAATATCCAGCACTTTGCCTTCGCCGATATCAACTTTGCAACATGTGAGTTTATCAGCGTTCGGATGGCGTTGTGTCGAAACAACATGTCCTATCACTATTCCTTTCAGTCCACCTTTTACGGATTCGAATTCTTCTATGGCTTCAACTTCCAGGCCGCAATCAGTTAAAATACGGGCTACTTCAACAGGGGGAAGGCTGATATTGACATACTCTTTCAGCCATTTGTACGATATTTTCATTATAAAATTTTTACGGAGGCGCAAATTTAAGGATTATTTGTTTTGCTGGTTGTAAAATTCCTT
>CAZBZA010000073.1:9147-11852 GCA_964495865.1 uncultured Lentimicrobiaceae bacterium | reverse complement strand
TTTTATAATCAGCATATTAGCGCACATTATTGTTTTATATTTTTAAGATTCAGTCTGCAGGAGAGTTTTCAAATCCTTCATTTTATTCTGTTCAAACAAATAACCACCGTATTTTTGCGTTACTATCAGTAAAAACCACTTTTCCTGACTATGCGTTATAAAACCCTGAGGGTTATATCTATATGGACAATAAGCGTTTCTGCATTTATTGTTCTTGTGCTTTTCCTGGCTCAGCGCTATCTCGGTCCTGAAGTTAAAAAACTGTTTATTACCGAAATAAATAAGTCGCTAACAGCCGAAGTCCAGATCGATGAAGTACAACTCAGCCTGATAAAGGATTTTCCTTTTGCCTCCGTCAGGTTTTCGGGTGTGCGCATGAAGGAAGCCATAACTCCGCCATCAAAGTACTATTTGCTTACTGCAGGAACTATTTCGATGAGGTTTAATATATGGGATCTTTTACGGAAAAAATACGAAGTGAAAATAATCCGGCTGGCCGATGTTGAAATTGCTCCCCGCGTTTATGCTGACGGGAGAGACAATTATCATTTCTGGAAACAGTCGACAGGTGGCTCAGTGGATGAAGTTAACTTCGGGTTACACCGCATCATTTTCCATAACCTGCATTTACGGTATGCCAATGATGTAACCAATACTTCTTTTGATGTTACTGTTCCGGGATTTGTTGCCAAAGGGAATTTCAATAGCAGCAAATACGCCCTCGACCTGGCTGGAAATCTGTTGCTCAAAGAATTTAAATCACAGGGCGTCAGTTATATATCGGACCGCAATATCAATTTGTGGCTTACCCTGGATGCTGATAATACAACCGGACTTTACAACATTCAAAAAGGCACCCTCGAAACTGGTAAGTTGAAGCTTTCAACATCGGGTAGCCTGATATACAGCGAAAAGCAAAAACAAATAGACCTTAATGTTTCGGCTACCGGCTCAACACTTGAAGAAATGATTTCGCTGGTTCCGGCCAGGTTTACCAAGAGTTTTAGCGGCTATAAATTTCAGGGCAAAGGCAATATTACTTCAAAAATTTCAGGGTATTTCGGCGATAATCAAATTCCTGCCGTTAGTGTACGCCTCGATATGCAGAATGGGGATATTGCAGAACGTAAATCGGGCATGAGCCTGCGGAATGTGTCGGCGCTGGCTGCTTACAGCGTAAATCAGAACGGGAAAAACGAAACTCTTTCCATCAGCAACCTCAAGGCAAACCTGGGCGATGGATATATCAGTGGTTCGCTGATGATGCAGGGTTTTTCGTCACCGGCCATAAAATGTAACCTTACTGCCAGTCTCAACCTGAATGAACTGCAACAATTCCTGAAATACGAACAGTTCACATCGCTCAACGGCTGGTTAAAATTTAATGCAGCATTCGACGGACGGATTACGAATATAAACCAGCCTTCGGCAAACGATTTTCTGAACAGCAGTCTTACCGGTTCAGGTTCCATTCAACAGGCAAGCCTTGGATTGAAGAATTATGACCTCCCGATTAAAAACATTCAGTCGCAGTTCGAATTTAACGGCAACGATCTCAATCTGCAACAATTTACCTTTCAGGCTGGTCGAAGCGATTTTAATCTCAAAGGGGCACTCGGAAATCTTTTATCATGGATTTTCATAAAAGACGAAAACCTTTCAATTACCGGTTTACTGGCATCGAAGCGTTTCGACTGGGACGAACTTTCAGGAGCGCAACAAGGTTCGGGAAGCGAATACCAGTTTAGTTTACCCACCGATATCAACATCAACAATCTTCAGATCCGCAACAGCCATTTTACCTTTGGCAAATTTACCGGCAACAATATAACAGCTACAGCACAATTGCGAAATAAGGTTTTGTCAGTCAGCGATATAGCTATGCTCACCTGCCAGGGGAAAGTTACCGGTCAGTTCAATATCAATGCAAAAGCAGAAAAATATTCGCTGCTACAGGCCAAGGCCAGGCTCGAAAAAGTGAATGTAAAAATGCTTTTCACACAGTTTGGTAATTTTGGCCAGGACGACCTGAAAGATGAGAACCTGGAAGGACTGATAAGCTCGGATATTATATTTGCCGGCACTATGCTCAGCAACCTCGAAATTGAGCTGAACTCGATTAAAACCCACGCCAATATTACAATAGAAAACGGCCGGCTGGTGAATTACAGCCCGATGCAAAGCCTTTCAGCATTTTTGAAAGTCGAAGACCTTTCGGACATCCGGTTTGCTACCCTTCAGAACCAGGTGGATATTGCCAACCAGGTGATTTATATTCCATCAATGGAGATTAAATCGAGCGCACTCGATCTGCAACTTATGGGAACGCATACGTTTAATAATGAACTTGATTACCATTTTACCATTGCCCTAGCCGACCTGATGGCATCCAAATTTAAAAAACGCAACAAAGGATATGATAACCAGGCTGAATTCGGACCTGTGGAAGATGATAACCGTGGCCGTACAAAGGTATATGTATCATTGACCGGCACCGTTGCGAATCCCATTGTTAAGTATGATAAGAAAGCCATGCGCGAAAAAATAGCCGACGATCTCAAAGTGCAGAAAGCTGAACTCAAACAAATTTTCAGGCAGGAATTTAACCGTTCTGCCGGTGATACCATTCGGAAAGCACAGATTCAGAAAGATAAAGACATTCAGAAAAAGCAGGAAGAAGGTAAGTTTGTGATTGAATGGGACGA
>CAZBZA010000073.1:0-9047 GCA_964495865.1 uncultured Lentimicrobiaceae bacterium | reverse complement strand
ATAAAGACATTCAGAAAAAGCAGGAAGAAGGTAAGTTTGTGATTGAATGGGACGACGATGAGAAGGTAGAGTAAGTTTAGTGGGATGGGAGGATTGAGTGAGGGGAGAGAGGGAGAGAGGGAGAGAGGGAGAGGGGGAGAAAAGGGAGAGAGGGAGAGAGGGAGAAAAGGGAGAGGGGGAGAGAGGGAGAAAAGGGAGAGGGGGAGAAGGGAGACAAGGAGACAAGGCGAGGGGCGACAAGGCGAGATGCAAAGTTGTGCAATAAATACAATAGTGCCTCTGAGAGTATTGTTGTATATTTATTGCCCGGAAACAGCCATTTTATCATGATTTCGACATTTGGCCGGGATTTTTTTTTTTGACAAGCTTATTTAAAAGCTGCAACAAAGCGTATTCATGAAGCAACCATTTTCGAACCGTTACAGCATTTATGACCGTAAAAGGCACTGGAAGATCCTGCTGCTGTTTTCTGCCATTTTTATAATTGCTTTTTCGCTTTGGTATTCGAACCAACTGGTAAAAAAAATAGCCCGCGATGAACGCCAGAAAATCCATACATGGGCAACCGCTATTCAAACCCGCGCCCAACTTGTAAACTCGACTCAGAAATTTTTCACACAAATTCAGGAAGAAGAGCGCAATAAAGTACAGTTGTATGCAGAAGCCCAGAAACTGCTTAACAAAGCCGGGCCAACTGAAAATATTGATTTTTACCTGAGTATCATAAAAAATAACACCTCTATTCCGGTAATTCTTACTGATGGCACAGGAAAAATAACTTCGACCCGGAATACAGTTTTCAGTTCCGATACTATCCCAGGCATGGAAGATTATCTTAAAAAACAGTTCTCCAAATACCAGCGCATCGAAATACCTTATTTCCGTAATGAGGTAAATTATATTTATTACAACGATTCAAAGTTATTTACTGAAATGCAGGTTGTAATCAACAACCTGGTAGATGCTTTTTTCAGCGAAGTGGTGAATAATTCAGCTTCTGTTCCGGTACTTATTACTGATAGTATGCACACTCAGGCTCTTGCTTACGGGCAGATTGACACGCTTCAGATCCATGATTCCGCTTACCTCCAAAATCTTATTTACGAAATGGGTGCCGAAAACGATCCTATCGAAATTACTATTGCCGGGCAGGGGAAAAGACTTATTTATTACAAAGACTCATATGTGCTTACCCAACTGCGCTATTTCCCCTACATCCAGTTAGCTATTATCAGTATTTTCCTTTTGGTGGCTTATATGTTGTTCAGTACCGCCCGCAGAAGTGAGCAAAACCAGGTTTGGGCCGGGCTTGCAAAAGAAACAGCGCATCAGTTGGGAACTCCGCTTTCGTCAATGATGGCATGGGTCGATTACCTCGAAGCCAAAGATGTGGATTCCGAAACCATCGAAGAGTTGCGTAAAGATGTAAACCGCCTCAGCACTATAACCGACCGTTTTTCGAAAATCGGTTCAAATCCTTCGCTCGTTCCCGAAAACCTGGTTTCAGTGATTTATAACTCAGTGTCGTACCTGAAAACACGGACTTCACAGAAAATTATTTACTCGGTTAATGTTCCACCCGAACAATCGATAGTGCTGCCACTGAATCTTCAGTTGTTCGAATGGGTGATTGAAAACCTGGTGAAAAATGCTGTTGACGCCATGACGCGACAAGGATTGATAAAAATTGAAATCATTGAAGAAGAGCATGAAGTGATTATCGATATTTCCGATACCGGTAAAGGCATTCCCCGTAATATGTTTCGCACTATTTTCAATCCGGGATACACCAGCAAACAGCGCGGCTGGGGCTTAGGATTATCGCTTTCGAAACGCATAATCAACGAATACCACAAGGGTAAAATATTTGTCAAAAGCTCAACGCTGGGCAAAGGCACTACTTTCAGGATCGTATTGAAAAAATCGTAATCCACCCTCAATCCCCTCAATCCTTTCAATCTCCTCAATCCCATCAATCCCATCAATCTTCTCAATCCCATCAATCCCATTCTTTCACACAAACCAGCTCCCCTTGTCAGGCATATACATCCACATCCCTTTTTGCAAACACAAATGCAATTACTGCAATTTCTATTCGCTGGCCAGCACCCGGTATATGGATCAGGTAACACTTGCCCTGATAGGCGAACTGAATCAGCGTGTGAGCTATCTGCAGGATGAACCGGTAGAAACCATTTACTTCGGCGGAGGTACGCCTTCAATACTAAAAGCATCGGATATTGAGGATATTATCAGTACAGTTTTTAGATTTTATAAAGTTACGGCTGATGCCGAAATTACCCTCGAAGCCAATCCGGATGATCTTACGCCTGAAAAACTCACTGAACTCAAGAATGCAGGAATCAACAGGTTGAGCATAGGAATTCAATCATTCAGGGAAGAGGATTTAAAATACCTGAGCCGCACCCATTCAGCCATGCAGGTCACCCGCTGTATTGAAGATGCGCTGGAAGCCGGATTTCACAACCTGAGCATCGACCTTATTTACGGCATCCCCACGCTTACTGACGAAGGCTGGACCGAAAATCTCGAAAAAGCCCGTGCTCTGAAAATCCCGCATATTTCGGCCTATTCGCTTACTATCGAGGAGAAAACGCCTCTCGAAGTTATGATCCGGAAAGGGAAAATAAATCCGGTTGACGAATCGCCGTCCTTGTCGCATTATCAAATACTTACGCGCTTTATGCAGCAACATGGATACGAGCATTATGAAGTATCAAATTTTTGTCTTCCGGGCGCATATTCGCGGCATAACACTGCTTATTGGCAGGGGAAACATTATTTGGGGATCGGCCCGTCAGCACATTCGTACAATGGCGTTTCGCGAAGCTGGAATGTGTCGCATCTGGGCAAATACATCGAATCGGTAGCATCGGGATGTGTTGAGGCTGAGCAGGAACTATTGAATCTGGTCACTCAGTTTAACGAGTACATAATGACTTCGCTGCGGACTATGTGGGGACTTGATTTAAAATACGTTAGTCAAAAATTCGGAACCGAAAAAGCAGAAAACCTGCTGAATAATGCACTTCAGTTTATTGAATTGAAGCAAATGGATTACCGCGAAGGAAAACTCATACTTACACCCGGAGGTTTGCTTTTTGCTGATGGCATTTCAGCATCATTATTTTTTGAATCTGAATAAGAAACTTTTTAATATAGTTTTGTGCAACTTACTGATAGTATAATAGATAGATGTATTTCTGGTGGAGATTTAGTCTGTCAGTTTTAACATTTTCCAAATCCAATATCATTTTCCAATTTATTAAGCTAATATCCCTTTTTCAAGGGATACAATTCTGTATTTCTCATATCTAAATTTGTGCCATATTGAATCAGGCGTTATTTCAATAGTTTAACTCAATCCAACCTAAAACCGCAAAAGTATGAAAGCACAAAAAGCAGTATTATTTTTTCTGCTGTTTATCTTGCACCTGGCACTTTGGGCACAGAATCTACCTCGTCAGGTAATAGCCACAGCAGGTAATATTTCCGAATCAGGTAATGTATCACTCTCGTGGACTGTAGGCCAGCCAGGGCCGGTCGAAACAACATCTCCGTCAGGGTTTTATCTCTCTCAGGGATTTCAGCAAGGTGATGAATGGTGGGTTTCAATCAACGATGCGGTTGTTGACTATAACAACATCGTAGTTTATCCTAATCCTTCCAAAGGGCAGGTTCATCTGCAGGGCACTCTTCCATCAGGAGGTACCTTCAATTGCCGTTTGCTTGATAATTCGGGAAAAACCGTTTACAACCAGCAATTTAATGCTCAAATCAACGGTGAAGTAGATACCGAAATTTATTTTCAGGGATTATCCAACGGCACCTATTTTCTCCAACTTTCAGGAGGTGCTCCGAAGGCAAAATATTCCTGTGTCAAAAAAATATCCATACTATATTGATCAACATCGAAACTTCTGACTTATGAAAAACATTATCACAATTGCACTGCTATGTATTATTCTTGTTGCAGCCATGCAGGCTCAGGCCCAGGTTCCACAGAAAATGAACTACCAGGCTGTGGCCCGCGACGCCACAGGGAACCCGATAAGTAATCGTGCCATAGGATTGAAATTTACCATTCGTGAGAGCTCGGCAAATGGTCCCGACCTCTTTTCAGAAACCATGACGGCCGTTACCAATTCGATGGGAACATTCAATGTCGAAATCGGAGGAGGTACCCCGACACTGGGTTCGTTCAATACCATTTCGTGGAGTACAGGTTCGAAATTTCTGAATATCAAAATTGATCCTGACGGTGGTACTTCTTACACCGACATGGGGAGTTACCAGTTGCTGAGTGTTGCTTATGCACAATATGCAAAAAACGTGCTCAATAATGATGATTCCGATGCGAATCCAAACAATGAACTGCAGTCCTTATCAATATCCGGAACCGACCTTTCCATCAGTAGCGGGAATACGGTTTCGCTGCCTGCAGGCCCGCAAGGCCCTGCCGGACCACAAGGTGTTCCTGGTCCGCAGGGCCCACAGGGACCTCCGGGTGCCGGAAGCCTGAGCGGAACCGTGAATAAAATTGTGAAATTTACAAATGCAACAGTGGGTGGCGACTCACAAATAAGCGACGATGGCACCTTTGTTCATGTTGGTTTTGCAACACCACCTTCCATTGGCTCATACAAGTTAGCCAGCAACGGGAATATCAATATTGTAAACGGCCAGCTAGGGCTGTTTAATTCCAGCAACCAATTTCAGGGATATCTTTACAACCCATCGGCTGGTTCGTTACAACTTGGATTAGCATCAGGCAGTACCGGAACTTTATCATTTTACAATTCCGCGCAGGCTATGACTATTTTTAATACAGGCAAAATCGCTATAGGCACTCTCTCCCCCAATGCTACCAAGCTCGAAATACAGGGAACCGGATACTACGGGGCCGCACTGGGATTGCGCAATACTACATCTACAACCGGAAACGAATGGAGCATTGGCTCACAGGATAACGGAAATCTGAGTTTTACAAAAGTGAGTGGTACAACCACAACTAATGTTTCCATCTCGCCCGAAGGTTATGTTGGTATCGGCGATTTAACCCCCGACGCCAGCCTCGATGTGGAGGGAACTGTAAAAATTGGTGCCACAGGTACATCTTTTACTGAAATCAGAGAAATGACGGCAACTACCGGGGCGGCATCTACTACCTATGTTACGCTGAGCCTGCCTTCGGGATTTACTTCAACTAACACCCGTGTTTTATCTGTCGAAATAAACGCTTCTGGCGGAGGATGGGTCGGTCTAGGTTTTAACAACAATAATACTTCAAATATTCCGGTTTCGTACAATATGGATACATCTTCAACTATTACCGTTTTTTATCCCAACCAGGCAAATTTTCAAAGTAAACCTGTGCGGATACTACTGTTCAAAATGTAAAAAATAATTTTACAGTATTTCAAATAAGCGGCTCTTACCAGCCGCTTATTTTATTTTAGTTCAATAATCATTCCCACCGGCTGATGGTCCGAAAACTCGAAATTGGTTTGTAGGGTATTTGTGGTAAGCAGTCTGATATTTGGCGAAAGGATAAAAAAGTCAATAATCGTTGTTGGAGTTCTTCCTTTGGAATAAGGCTCATTTACGTCGCGGTTTGTAGGATATTTAGGGTCAAATGCCCATGTGTATTCCCCGGGAAGAAATCCGCCCGGAATTCCAGGGGTAATCTCTTTTACTCTGTTTCCATCCTTAATGCTGTCAGGATCGAAAGCAATCGGATTCTGGTTCCAGTCGCCGCCGGTAATCACATAATTGCCCAGGGCAAATTCATTCTCAATGATTTTTTTCAGTATGTTCAGTTCCTGGCTTCGCATATCGGCAGCATCGCTGTAAGCTGAATTATGTGTGTTAATTATTACAAGTTGCTTGCCGTTGCTTACTTTATATCGCGTAAGTATAAAACCACGGTCGATCATAAAAAGACGTTTCGGCCAACTGTAAGCCGATGGAAAACTATACCGAACTGCTTCCACAGGTTTATACCTGCCTAAAGTAAGCAGGCCTGCTTTTACTTTTCCCATGGGCGAGTGCAATGGAAACGGTACGAAAGGCACTTTATAATTCAGGGCAAAAAAAGCTACATGCTCTTTGAAACTGGCTTTAAACCGTTCGACCTGGTTATCCTGGTATGTGCGCTCCGACTGTTCATCAACTTCCTGTAACAACATGAAATCGAGCTTGTTGAGTGTTGTAAGCTGATAGATAATTCCATCGCGGCAACGCTCATAATACACCTGCTCAGGACGAACCATTTTTCCTTTTTCATAAAAGAAATCCATTTTTGCTCCTAAGCCGCAATAGCCTATATTCCAGGTATAAAGTTCAAGTTTTCCGATAGGTATCGTATCTGGCACATCTGTCTTTTCCATAGCTATACTTTCTTGATCAGGTGGTGTAAAATCAGTAAATGTCGCAAAAAGTAAAAACATAGCCAGAATGACAATAGCAAGTCCTCCAATTGCTGTTGCGACAATTATTAAGTACTTCGGAATCATTGAAAGCCGGCTGTTCACGATTATGGTCAGGTTAAATTACGTTAAGAGGGTAGGCAACGGTATGCACGAATTTAGAAATTATTTCTAATTTAGCCCCTGCAATTATTAATTTGCGTAAAATATGCCCATACTAGGATCAATTATAAAGAGTGCTATTGAGTTCAGGAGTAAAATCCCAATCGAAAATCTTAAAAAGGAAGACGCTTATAAACTGCAGATCCGCACGCTCAGGAAGCTGTTGCGGCAGGCTCAGTTAACTTCTTTCGGCGAGGAATATGGTTTTCAGGAAATCCTCAGGCAGCGAAATCCTTTGAGTTTATTCAGGCAAAGGGTTCCTCTTTTCGATTACGACAGTATGCACCGCCAATGGTGGTACCGCACATTAAACGGCGAAGCTTATGTTAGCTGGCCCGGGCAGATAAAGTATTTTGCCCTGAGTTCGGGTACTTCGGGAGCAGCAAGCAAATATCTTCCGGTAACACCCGATATGCTCCGTGCCATACAGAAAACAAGCATACGGCAGATTTGGTCGCTGGCGAAATACGATTTTTCCCCCGAATTTTATTCAAAAGGAATACTTATGCTGGGCGGAAGCACACAGCTTCAGTTTAACGGAACATACTACGAAGGTGATCTTTCAGGAATCACTACAGGCAACATTCCTTTCTGGTTTCAGCATTTTTACAAACCAGGCAAACGCATTTCAAAAGAAAAAAACTGGACCACCAAGCTGGATGAAATTGTTAAAAAAGCGCCCGAATGGGATATTGGAGTTATTTGCGGAGTACCTGCATGGCTTCAGATACTGCTCGAAAAAATTATCGAAACCTACAACCTCAATACGATTCATGATATGTGGCCGAACCTGAGTGTTTACGTTCATGGCGGTGTATCTTTTGCTCCTTATCTGAAGGGTTTCGAAAAATTACTCGCCCGGCCGCTTACCTATATGGAAACATATCTGGCTTCGGAAGGTTTTATTGCTTACCAGAGCCGCCCGAATTCCAATGCCATGCAGTTGGTGCTCAATAATGGAATTTTTTATGAATTTGTTCCTTTCAACGAAACAAATTTTGACGAAGACGGCAACCTTAAACCTGATGCTACTGTTCTGAATATAAATGAGGTTGAAGAGGATAAAGACTACGGATTGCTGATCACTACCTGTGCCGGTGCATGGCGTTACCTTATCGGGGATACCATACGGTTTACATCCAAAGCATTGAGCGAAATTGTTATTACAGGACGTACCAAGCAATTCCTGAGCCTTTGCGGCGAGCATATTTCGCAGGAAAACCTGAACCACGCAGTTGAAATGCTTTCGCAGAAACTTAATATAACAATACGCGAATTTACTGTTGCCGGTGTAAAACACGAAAAAGGAATGTTTGCTCACCATTGGTACCTGGGCTGCGATTCGCCTCTCGATGCCGAAACAGCAGCGCATATACTTGATGATAACCTGAAAATCCTTAATGACGATTATCGGACCGAGCGACTTCACGCTATTCGCGAAGTTAAAGCGGAAGTAATGGAACCTTCAGTTTTTTATGAATGGATGAAAATGCATGGTAAGGAAGGCGGACAACATAAATTTCCGCGTGTGCTTAAAAACGCCAAACTCGACAGCTGGATTGAATTTCTTTCCAACAGGAAATAGTTGTTATAGTGAATACTCATAAAATTTAATCCAATCTTTCCCGTTACCTCTAACAAATTGTTCCCTTACCCAATTTTAACTTTCTCACCGTTCCCTAACCCCTAACCCCAAAAACCCAACCCCTAAAATGCATCCCTTACTGCAAGGTATCATTCTCGGATTAACATTGTCGGCACTGCTTGGCCCGGCGCTGTTTACTTTGCTGCAAACCAGCATCCACCGGGGAGTGAAATCAGCGACAGTTTTAGCATTTGGAATTTTTTTAAGCGATGTATTTGTTGTTTACCTTGCATTTATGGGTGCCCTTCAACTGATAAACCAACGGAATAATTATATCATAGCAGGAATAATCGGAGGATTGATACTGATCGGTTTCGGATTATATACATTTTATCACAAAATACATATCGACGAAAACAACAAAGCCATTGAAGTGCGCGTAGCCGGACCGTTGACATACATTCTCAAAGGTTTTTTCCTGAATATCATGAACCCTTTCGTTTGGTTCTTCTGGATATCGGCTATGGTAGGGGTAAGTTCCACGTATGGAGATGATAAACACGGCATTATGATGTTTTTTATCGGTACGCTGGCTACGGTTTTTGTGTCCGATGTGCTAAAAGTATTTATTGCCAGTAAAATTAAAGCTCATCTTAATGCAAATATCCTTGTAAGAGTAAATCACTTTGTTGGAATATTATTGGTTGGGTTTGGTATATTTTTGATTATCAGGGTGTTTTTTCAATGATAAAGATTGCCCGTGAGGCTTTACCACAGAAAAGTGTTATACGAA
Source organism: uncultured Lentimicrobiaceae bacterium (assembly GCA_964495865.1). Lineage (GTDB taxonomy): Bacteria > Bacteroidota > Bacteroidia > Bacteroidales > UBA4417 > UBA4417. Next base: position 58 of record CAZBZA010000073.1, on the reverse strand, counting down.
AATGCAGTTAACAAATTCAGGTTTGAAATTCAGATTTCTGTCTGTATCGATTATCGCC
>CAZBZA010000072.1:5516-11939 GCA_964495865.1 uncultured Lentimicrobiaceae bacterium | reverse complement strand
GTTCCATCATCAGGAATTTGATTTACCCACACTTCGCTTCCATCACTAAAAACAAGTTTACCGCCGGCTGTATGCTCATTACGCGAAGGCCGGTCGAAAAGGAGAATTTTATCAATGGCTTGCGGCTGTTCCCAATCAAGTTGTATCCAGGGAAAACGAATATACCCCCAATCGGTGGTAACTCCTTCGCAAGCCCATTCACCTTTATTTGCTACTCCAATCAAACCATCCGTAACATTTTCAGCTTTAAACTGATTATTTAAACTCGAAGATGCTGTGACTTTTGCATACGGAGCTATATTATCTGTTCCGGCTATGGCCGACAGATTAAATAAAGCCAGCAGAGCAATTATACTGATGTGTTTGAGGTTATGTATCACGGAAATAATTGGTTAGGTAAGGATCTGCAAAATTCATTAGTTACTTAATCGGGTTCTAATACCCTTCATTTTGCTTTAAATTTTTATTGTTATCCAGTTCGCGTTGGGGAATAGGGAAGAGGTAGTTAATGTCTTTAGGATCAGCGGCATCGCCTTTGGCGCGTTTCACACTTTCTATCAGTGTGCCAGTCCGCACGAGGTCGTACCAACGCTGGCCTTCATTAACAAACTCGTGTCTGCGTTCGTTTAAAACCGCCAGCGAAAAATCTTCCTTATTTAATCCGGCCAGATCAGGAAGAACATCCGCATTTCCGTTTCGTGCCCTGGCACGGACCTGGTTAACGGCATCGTATGCTTCAGTGGTTGGTCCGCCCATGGCTTCGTTCAGCGCTTCGGCATAAATAAGAAGAATTTCGGAATAACGCATTACCATAAAATTTGCACCCGACTGGCTTGTGGCTGCAGGTTTGTATGCTACCTGATCCCAATATTTCCAGATGTGCGGTTCAAAAGTATAGGTCCAGTAATTATCGAAAAAAGTTGCTTCCACGCGGTGATCTCCTTCTTCGAAACTATTCATCAGATCTTCTGTTGGCAGCATAATTTCTACACCTGCTGCAAATAATCCGGGTATCGAAGGCAAGCCCGAAATAACCATCTGCGAATTTTCGGAATTTGCCAGTTTGTAGAATTGAACTTCAAAAACTGACTCTTTCCCATTTTTATTTGCTTCCTTAAAATTTGCAGCATAATCGGCATGCAAACTGTAATTGTTTGATTCTATGACTAAATACGCTGTTTTATAGGCATTTTCAAAATCCTTTGTGGTAAGGTAAACTTTAGAAAGAAGACCGTTTGCAGCTCCCCGGGTAGCTCGTCCTTTATCATTTGAGCTAGTGTATTTGAGAGGTAATTTTGCAGCAGCCAGACTGAAATCTTCGATAATCTGTTTATAAACATCATTTACCGATGATTTTGCAAGATAAATTTCTTCGTCAGTAAGACTTGGCGAAACAGGAACTGTGATAAGCGGAACTTCGCCAAATAAGCGTACCAGGTTGAAATAGTACAATCCACGCAAAAACCTTGCTTCGCCCAGGATTCTTTCTTTCAGCGCTGAATCCATAGTAATGGCTGGAACTTTCTCCAATACAACATTTGCCCTGCTGATTCCCAGGTACGATCCCTGCCAGATCAACCCCAGGTAATTATTTGTCGGTTGCAGATTGTACGTATTGAATTCGTGCAGGTTCGGGTCATTTAATGTTGCACGCGCATTGCAATCGTCGGATGAAATGTCCTGAATCAGCCACAGGTAGCTCGAATACTGGTTTACATAACCGAGCACATCATAGGCAGCATTTACCGCGCTCACAGCGTCGTCGCCGGTTTGGTAAAAGTTATCGTAATAGATAAGATGAGGTTCCTGATCGAGCTCTTTCTGACAGGATGTAACCAATACCGAAATGAACAGGAGTGCTAGTGTTGCTATATTTTTCATAATCGTCTAGTTTCGTATGATTAAAAATTAATGCTTGCGCCAAAAATCAAAGTTCTGACCGAAGGGTATGACCCAAAATCGTAGCCCATACGCGTGTTATCCATCCCAAAGGAACCGACTTCGGGATCGAAACCGCTGTATTTGGTAATGGTAAAGAAATTCTGAGCGGTGGCGTAGAGTTTAACTTTCTGAATGCGAAGGAATTTCATTACCGGATCGGGCAGATCATAAGCCAGGGTAATTGTTTTCACCCGAATGTAGGAGCCATCTTCGAGGTACCTGTCCGACATCTGAAGGTAACTGGCATTGCGGTTGGCGCGGGGATAGAGTTCGGAAGGGTTTTCGGGTGTCCAGCGATCGAGCATGTTAATGGAAGCGTTAGATAGCCCATTACCGCTTTCCAGCTCAAATCGGTTGCTGTTAAGAAGCTGGTTTCCATGGCTTCCCTGTATGAAAATATCAAGGGAGAAGTTTTTATACGAAAAATTATTGCTAAGTCCCCAGGTGAAATCGGGCAATGCCTGGCCAATTATTTCGCGGTCTTCGGCATTTATTACTCCGTCGTTATTAGTGTCGATGTATTTAAAATCGCCGGGTTGAGCGCCGTAAGTTGCTGCTTCTTCAGCTTCGGCAGTTTGCCATATGCCATCCGACTGCAAACCAAAGAAACTCCCCATTTCTTCGCCTTCCCTTATAACTGCCCAGTTGCCGATTTTTAATTTGTAGGTGTCGTTATTGATGTATAGCTCCGTGCCTTGCAAATCGGTAATTTCATTTCTGTTTATTGAGAGGTTAGCGGTTGTATTCCATTTAAATGTTTGAATAGTATTTACTGTGTTCAACGCGAATTCAAAGCCACGGTTCCTCATTTTGCCGATATTTTCGAGGTACGAATTATATCCTGTTATCCACGGCAGATTTGAATAGTAGAGAAGATCGGACGTGTTTTTATCGTAAAAATCAACGGTTAACCCGATGCGGTCGTTAACAAAACTGATATCAAGCCCGATATCAGCCTGGCTGGTGGTTTCCCATTTCAGATTGTCGTTACCAGGGTTATTTGGCGCATAACCAGAAGCTGCAAACGAGTTATTGAAATAATAGATGGAGGAACTTATTGTGCGTATGAAAGCATAATTTGCAATTCGATCGTTTCCGCTTAAACCGTAGCTAACACGCAATTTTAAATTGGAAATCTGATCAACGTCTTTCATGAAATCTTCCTCCGAGAGTCTCCAGGCAAAAGCACCTGAAGGGAAAAAAGCATATCGGTTGTTTGCTCCAAATTTTGATGAGCCGTCAACACGGCCTGTTAAGGTTACCAGGTATTTGTCCTTCAGGTTGTAGTTTACTCTTCCTAACCAGGAAACCACAGCCGATTCGCTGAAAGATGAATAGATGGTAGGGAAATTGGTTGCATCCTGAATGCCATAATATCCAAGGATATCGTTCGGAAAACCGGTGGCAATTTCGATAAATGTGCGGGAAGAGTTATTTTGATATGTAAATCCGCCCAAGGCGTTTACCTTATGGATTTTGTTAAAAGTTTTATTATAGGTGAGCGTATTTTCAAAAATATAGTTTTCAAAATCGCTGCTGGCAAAGCGTGCTTGTCCGTCGTTAAACGATCCGGAATAAACATAACGCGGAGTGTACATATCCTGAACCGAATGAAAAATATCGGCACCCAGGCTGGTCCTGAATTTCAGATCTTTTAAGATAGAATATTCAAGATACACGTTTCCAAGTAAACGGTTTACCTTATCAATTGCATCCACGTCCCGGGTAACAGCTACCGGATTATCGAGCCATGCATCCGCATTCGGATCGGTGAGTGTATATTGGCCGCTGGCATCGAAAACAGGCAATGCGGGGTTAAAAATCAGTGAAGTATTAACCACCCCGGGGAAAAATCCCCCTGGTGTATCGGTCGGCACAGTGTTTGCAATAGTTTGGGTATAACTTAAATTGCTGCCGACACTTACTTTCGCACTTACTTTCCGATCGAGGTTTAACCTGAAAGAATACCGTTTGAAATCGGAACCTTCGATTATCCCTTTTTGATTATAATATCCAGCGCTGAGCGCATAAGTTGTTTGCTCGTTACTCCCCGAAAAATTAAGCTGGTAGTTTTGCATGGGAGCCATGCGGTAAATTTCCGACTGCCAGTCGGTTCCTTCGCCAAGGCTATCCGGATTAGGATACAGCGGAATATAGAAATCGGGATCAGCATTATAACCGGCTTCGTCGTAAAGTTCGGCAAACTGGCTGGCATTCATCACTTTAATGTCTTTAGCTTTTTTCTGGACACCGAAATAAGTTTCGAAATTCAGATTGTCCTTACCTGCTTTTCCCCTTTTGGTTGTGATGAGCACAACTCCATTTGCACCCCGGGCACCATAAATAGATGTTGCTGAAGCATCTTTCAATATTTCCATCGACTCAATATCGTTGGGATTTATCGAGCTGAGACCGTTTTGTGAAGGCGAACCAATCCACGACATATCAACCTGGCTTTCAATAAGTACACCATCGATAACATACAAAGGTTCATTGCCTGCCATAATTGAATTTCCTCCACGGATGCGCACTGACATGGCTCCACCTGGTTGCGACGACAATTGTGTTACCTGTACGCCCGACACCTTGCCTTGTATGCCCTGGTCGAATGAATTTACTGGAATTCTTTTAAGGTCTTCAGCCCGGATTGAAGCTACTGAACCCGTTAAATCGCTCTTCTTAACAGCACCGTAACCTATTACTACAACTTCTTCCAGGTCTATTTTTTCATCTTCCAATACCGCATTTATAACGTCAGAATCTTTTATTGCTATTTCGAGCGTTTTCATTCCCATAAAGGAGAAAACAAGTGCTTTGGCATTGTTATTTATTTTCAGGCTGTAGTATCCTTTACCGTCAGTGGTTGTGCCGTTTACAGTCCCTTTTTCCATAATGGTAACTCCAGGTATGGTCCGGCTATCGGCTGCACCTGTTACAGTGCCCGAAACTATTCTGTTTTGCGCAATTGCCAATGATGCCGCCAGTAAAAGGAAGGAAAAAACAATAGTTGTCTTCATTATCTGAGTTGTTTGCCGTAGTTAGGATTATTCATTTATAGGATGATATACCGTTTTTTGCATTTTCGGTTTACACATCACGTTCGCTTTCAATCGTATACACAAAGCTGTCGGCTCGGTAATACCCAATATTGTATTCAATAGGCCGGCCACCGGGGTCAAAAACAAATCGTTTTCGTTTCAAAATGGCATCGCCGGGATTAATGTTAAGTTTCGCAGCCAGGAATTTATCAGCCGCCCTGGCCGATATTTCTTCTTTGGAGGTTTTAGCAATTACGGAATATTCTTTTTCGAGGATTTCATATAAGGGTTTCGAGAAATCTTCGTTTCCGGTAAGCCCAACCATGGGATGAAAATAGGAGATGAAATACACGAAAGGGTATTCTTCGCGTCCGCGTAAACGCGACATTTTCAAAATCTTTTTACCTTCAGGAATCATGAAAAAACCGGCAATTTCTTCGGCGGCTTCTATCCATTCCGTTTTGATCTCATAATTTTTAATTTTAATGCCTTTCGATTGCATCTCCTGGGTAAAACTCAGCCAGTTATTGATTCGGGTATCAACGCTCTGATCTGCTGCCTTGGTGCCAACACCTTTTTTGCGAACCAGCAAACCTTCATAAACCAGTTTATTTGTTGCCTGCCTCACTGTATTACGTGATATCCCCAGTTCTTTGGCAAAATTTATCTCGTTGGGAAGGAGTTTCCCTTTTTTATATTCCTCGGATGCAATTAATTCCCTCAGCAGGTTTTCGACCTGGGCATGAAGAGGAACGGCACTTTTATGGTTAATTGAATAACTCATTTTGTAGTTTTAGGAAATTGTTCTGAATCAGGTCAGAAAACCGGAATGACCATTAATAAACTCAATGGTTTAGTTTTTAATCAGCCGTAATGAAGTGTCATTTATCTGATAACTGTAAATTCCACTCTTAAAATTGCTGACATCAATATCAACATGGTATTTTCCCGGAACCAGAATTTTATTTACGTAAGTACATATTAATTTACCATCGGAACTATATAGTTTCAAGCTTACAAATTCCTTTTGGGAAACTATAAATTCAACTTTAGTAAGTGTATTGGCCGGGTTAGGGTAGTTTTGCAGCACCATTACATGATTTTGGGAGTCACTTTTTTTTTCCTGATACTCCTCAACTGAAACATAAGTTGGATCAATCATGGTGAAGGGAACCCTTATAAACAGCGGACGATAGGTTTCCACGTTATTGAAAATTCCCCAGAAATCGCCGTTCGTATTGTACGAAATCAGCAGTTTATCCTCTTCGTTGAATTGAGGATGAGGGAAAGCATTGTATGTAAAAGTGCCAGGATATAGGATTGGAGTCTGGTATAAAAGTTTCCGGTTTGAATATGGTCCGGACAGAGATGCTGATGTTAACGAATGGATTTTTTGCGAAAACCATATCTCCTGGGTAACCAGCACATACTTTTCGTTAAGTTT
>CAZBZA010000072.1:0-5416 GCA_964495865.1 uncultured Lentimicrobiaceae bacterium | reverse complement strand
TTTGCGAAAGTACCTCCATACAACGAAACAAGAGAATCTCCATCCTGCAGAATTGCACAGTTCCTGATCATTTTTGCGCCGGTGTTGATTGAACTGTCGGCCGAATTCACTGTTCCGATAAAACTATCACCGAAAAGCCACAAGGTTTTATCTTCGGGTAATGCAATTGAAAAGGTAGCATCGCCGGCAATCCAGCCGCCGCTTGCATTCCGGAGTAATGCATTAAATCCCGAATCGGGCTGGGCCTGCGAATAAGCCTCCTGGACTGTTAAAAGTAAAACGGCAATACTGCTTATGTAAAATCTTCTCATCAGGATTATTTGGATAAAGCAACGGATATCTTACCTCTTTGGTTAAGGTAAGATATCCGATGACGGATTAAGTTAAGGGATTAATTAAGCACTACTTTAGTACTTGATTTATTTGTTCCGTTTCTGAGTTCTACAAAATAAACCCCTTTGGGAAGATCACTTAAATTGAATTCACTCTGACTTTTCAATATTTCATCGGTTAGCACCAGCTGTCCTTTGGAATTGAATATTTGGATATCAATAACTTCCGATTTATATCCGTTCAGTTTTACATTTAGAATGCCTTCGGTAGGGTTAGGATAAATTGCAATATTAGCTTTACTGAACAATTCATCGATTCCAACACCACTTATGATAGTGATTTGAATCGGGTCGGACAGTCCACCACCATAGTTATATTGATCGGCAGGATTTCTGTCCCAGTAATCTTTGTCGCCGATGGCATACCTCAGGAAGAAATTACCGACCTGATGGTTAGTCCTGATGCGGGGTGTGAAATACAGACTGTCGAATTGCGTTAATTCAGCAGTGCGGTCTGTTTTAGCTCCCCACCAGTAATATCCGGGCAAGGCTGGAATTGAGTCCTGCAATGTTTTGGAATGGGCTAAATCATAAATGAGGAATCCTGAATTGTTCAGCGATGGGTCCTTTGAAATAATAGTGTACGGAATAGAGTTATCAACTGTCCAGCCATTAGGAATCATAACTCCGAACAGACCAATATTACGTAAGGTATTAGCCCATTCGTCATCACCTAAGCCAGGATCTTCATCGCGCTCGGCAACAATAGGAACATCAAAATAACTGTTTGTAAATCCGTCACTGGGTTGATTAATAGATCGGAATTGATAACATCCGATAAACAGGATTGAAATAACAAACAGGATTCCGGCCAGCGAAAGGAAAGTCGTTTTCTTGCTTCCGGAAAGGGAAATGAAAGTAAAAGTTTTTTTCATGGTTAAAGGGGGATTAATTGGTTACTTTGTATGAATGTTCATACATACTATTTTCTTATGCAAATATAACGATTTTTTGTAAGCAGAACTAATAAATAATTCAATTCGAAAAAAAATAATTTGTTTTACGAATAAGATGGTAAGTCATTCGCAATCATCAGTTTGTTGAATTAACTGATTGATTGGATCATAGTAATAAAATGCTCAATATTTTAAGCTGATTGATTAGCGAATTAAACGGAAGTTATTGTTGGGAAGAAATCGATTTTTGCTTTGGCAGGAAAAATCATCAAAAAAAAATCTTTCATTCCTTTTTACAGCAATGAAAGATTTACTTTTTCGAACCGGTATTTTCTGTTGCTTAATTTTGCGTTAAACTGAATGACCGTATAAATAGCGTTTAATTTTTTGAGTAGCTGTTTTTTCAAATGGTTCCGTTTGCACTGTAACTTCCTGAATTTGTGAGTACTTATTAACTCGCTGATTAACGTAAGATTGGAGTTCAGTACAAAGTATTTTAAGCTCCTGATCAAATGTGATGTTTTTTTCAACTTTTGGATGGTTATGTATCCACTCGCTGATTTCCTCGCGGTTGAAATGAACCAGAGCAACTAATTTACCGTTTTTGTCAAGCACAAGGGAATCCAGCACATGGCGGAAATTGTTTATTACCGATTCAATTTCTTCGGGATAAATATTTTCACCTCCCGAGCGCACGATCATATTTTTCAGCCTTCCTTTAATATAAAGGAATCCATCCTGATCCAATAATCCCAGGTCGCCGGTGCGCAGCCATCCATCAGGAGTAATCATTTCTTCAGTAAGCTTAGGCTCTTTGTAATAACCCATCATCACATTAGGTCCTTTGGCCCATATTTCGCCTTCGCCGGTAATTTTATCAGGATTGTTTATTATCAGTTCAATTCCTTCAATTTTTGGCCCGGTAGATTGAAGGCGCGAATTACGCGGATTTGATCCGGCAAGCAGGGGGGAAGTTTCCGTTAGTCCATAACCTATCGCGTAAGGAAATTTCGCTTCGATTAAGAATTTCTCAACAGTTTTATTCAGCCTGGCACCGCCGATGCCAAAGAACTGAAGTTCGCCGCCAAAGGTTTCCAAAAGTTTTTTCCCGGCTATTACATTCAGTTTTCTCCTTAAAAATGGAATATGCACAGCTAAGCGCAGGAAAGGGTTGCTGGTAAATTTGGGTTTTATCCTGTTTCTGAAAATCTTTTCGATAATCAGCGGTACAGTAAGCATTATTGTAGGTTTAATGATTTGCAGGGCTGGCATGAGGGCCGAGGGTGTCGGAACTTTCCCCAGGTAGTAAATGCATGCGCCTTTTGTCATGGGGAAAATCAATCCGATAGTGTTTTCGTATGTGTGCGAAAGCGGAAGTATAGAAAGGAACCTGTCGTTTTCGTTGATTTCCTGCACACGATCGCTCATTCGGGCTGTAAAACATATGTTACGGTGCGAAAGCATCACGCCTTTCGATTTACCGGTAGTTCCTGAAGTATAAATAATTGCTGCAAGGTCGTTCTCATTAACTTCATATGGATGAAGAGGAATTGCTGACGGCTCAAAAACTGTGGTCGTACTATTAGGTTCGTTAATGGTAAAATCCTCAATCCTTATTTTTAAAGGAAGCAGTTCAGGGGCGATTTCATTTAATTTTGAGCGAAGACTATCCGATACTAATATAGCTTTAGCTTCGGAATGTTGCAAAATGTTGGCGATTTCACTTGCATGAAAATCGGGTAATACAGGAACAACAACTGCTCCCATAAAAGTGATAGCATAATAGCTTACGCCCCAGTTCGGAATACTTAAACTAAGTATGGCAACCTTGTCGCCTTGTTTGATGCCAAGTTTTTCGAACCATGCTATTAAAGCTTTAATTTTTTGATCGAGGTCAAGGTAGGTTATAGGATCTTCGCCTACCAAAGCCATTGCCGGACGGTTGCCGTTTTTTTTGATAGTTTCGGCGAAAAGCGACGGGAATGTGAGGTATTCATTATCTTCCATCTTCCGGGATTTGTTATTTAGCAAACTTACAACTTTATCTTAATGAAATGTTAACGTTTTCGGATTTACTGTACCGTTATTATCCGCTTGAAGAGAAACCCGAATCATTTTATCGTTTCTTGTTTTATTCAAAAAAACTCATTTTCAGGTATTTGAATTTTCAAATGCTTGAGAAGGAAGTTATTAGAATTCCTGAGAATGTCTGGTGAATGTTAGTTTCATACATAAAAAGAAGCAGGAACAAGAAAACTGAATTCATCTACAAACTGTTTCCTTTGTTTAGTGATTCGCCACATTTTTTACAATACAATGCATCGTCGTCATGCTTATCGTACAGGCATTTTGAGCAGGTTTGGGTGTTCAGATTATCGTGTTTGCCCATAAGGCTTGCAGTAACAATACCGGTTGGAACCGCTATGATCGAATAACCCAGTATCATCACAAAACTGGCCAGCAATTGTCCGATACCGGTAACCGGCGATAAATCGCCATATCCAACGGTTGTAAGCGTAACAATGGCCCAGTAAATACTGGTTGGAATATCAGTAAAACCATGTTGCTCGCCCTCAATCAGATACATAAGTGTTCCGATTATTATTGCCAGCGTGAAAACAAAAAGTATAAAAACGATGATTTTTTCCCTGCTTCGCCATATAGTAGCAGCAATCAAACGACCAGCCCTGGTATACCGCCCCAGTTTTAAGATGCGGAAAACTCTGAGTAACCGCAGGGCGCGGATAACCATCAGGCTTTGACCGCCTGTAAAAATTAACCCAAGAAAAGATGGAAGTATGGCAAGTAAGTCGATAACGCCGTAAAAACTGAAAATGTATTTCCGCGGTTTATCAACAGTCCAAACCCTGGCGAGATATTCAATTGAAAAAATGATGGTGATTATCCATTCCAGTATCCTGAGTATGTGCTTTTTCTCAGCCCCCACGCTTCCTAAGCTTTCAATCATTACCAGTGCTATACTAATAAGGATGGTAACAAGCAGTACTTCATCGAAAATTTTACCTGCGCGAGTGTCGGCTTCAAAAATAATTTCATGGAGCCGTTTCCTGAATTTTAACATAAAGAAATATTTTGGCTAAAAATACTCATTTTAACTGTAGCTGATAGTCTTAACGATGCGTTTTGTTGAGCTATTACTATGAATACGACTAACGCTTTCAAAGCAGTTCATTTTTACAGGCATATCTCAAGCCTGTATTTTTCAACCGGTCGAAAGAAAAATACTATAACAAATAGCTGTAATTGTGTAAGAGCCAACCCGGATGGCGGAAGTATTTTTGTGTCAGAATTTATTCAATCAAATTTAAACGTTTATAAAAAAATGAAAAAGCTAATTTTAGTGCTCGCAATAATAGGACTTGCAGCCGGTTCGTATGCACAAAACCTTTTACCCGCTGATGTTCCGCAGGCTGTTGTAAAATCCTTTACAAAGAAGAATCCAAAAGTTGAACAGGTAGAATGGAGTAAATCAGGCGACTTTTATAAAGCAACTTTTGCTGATGAAAACACTGGCAAATCAGTTTATTACGATGCAGCCGGAAAAGTAAAGCAAAGTGAGATGCAGGTCAGTATTTCGCAGCTTCCAACTCCGGTTCTTAAATATGTAAATGATAATCACTCCTCCGGGGTGGTAAAATATTCATCAAAAATTACGAATGCCAGAGGGAAATCAACTTATGTAGTTAAAGTTAAAGATTCGGAACTGTTTTTTGATTCGAATGGGAAATATATGGAACCGGTAATACAATAATAATAATGTGTCGAAAACATTAATCAAAACATTGAAATGTAATACATTAAAATTTCCGCTTACCCCTATATATATCCTTAACCGGGATGAGAATTTATACTTGTCAGGATAAGGCCACATAGTGTCCGGAGTTATTAGCTCCGGACACTTGTTTCGTTTAAATTGATCCTGTCAGCATTAAGCAGCAAGGATTAAAGACAAAACTAAAGGCCAGAAACCACTGACAATTTTTACTAACTTTACGTTTTGAACAAACTGAGCCGGTTTTCATTTCCTTAATGTGTATTGTGTTGTTCTAAAATCTTTAAGTTAACCAAATGAAGCTTTACTTGAAATTCGATGCCAATACTGCATTC
>CAZBZA010000071.1:0-11993 GCA_964495865.1 uncultured Lentimicrobiaceae bacterium | reverse complement strand
GGAATATAATATTGATTAGCTGAGCGTAGATATCGCGGTTAGATTTAAGGGTATAGTTCACTACAGTAAACCTGTTTTTAAAATCACAGCTCAATGTTTACCATTTCCTGGCAACAATCAAGCAACCAAAGGCATGATAGCGGGTTGATGAATCTATTATGTCAAACGAGTTACCCTTGTCAATAGCTCTTTATGATCGCTCATATCCTTGTTTGCCAAGGTTTTAATAATGCGGTTGCGTTGTATTATCTTTCGCAAAGCCTGGTAATTATCGGCACCTTTAACAAACTGCATCATAAGTTCCATGGTTTCGGCTTCAGCTTTTTTGCGAACAGCATCAATAAATAAGGTATTGCGGCGATAGGCATATTCCATCAGGCCAAGGTCAACAATATCCCTGATTTGCCTGCGCAACTCGGTGTTAGCAAGTAATGCCTTTTTGAAAGATAAGAATGAAGCTGAATAACTATTTTTTACTGTTGCAATTCCGTTTTGCGAATTGTCTGCCTGGTTTAAATTGATGGTATTCATGGTTTCTGGATTTAATAGTTAATGTCTCTCAAATGAAAAAGTAATACAAAGCTGAAGCTATTTTCATCTTTGTTAACAAATCAAAAATGAAAGAATCCATATTAATGTTGAGGTTTAAAACCAGGTAATGAATTAATTTTAAAGCTTATAGGTACAATTCACTTGAAATTTAGCTATATTTGTGAAACTCTTTTCCCTTTATAAAAACAATCATATTCCATGAAACTTAAAACCGCTGAAATAGTTATGGACAGCAAAGCTCAGAAATTTCAGGATCTGATCGAACATGGCGACGATTTTTTAAAGATCGAACTGCTCCGCCCCGCTAAAAAATGTTATACACAAGCACTGGAGCTGAATATTGAACCAGAAAAAACAAGACAGAAAATTGCGGAATGCGACAGATTATTGACTTTCGAAAAGCGAGTTGTTTCGATTTTATTAGTAATTGCTACGGTAGCAATATCGCTATGGGCTATAGTGATTCATTGAGCTTTAAGATATTCCAAGGCAAGTTTGATAAAGTTCCCTTCACCAAACTTTAACTATACTAAAACTGATCACAGCGGAATTCCGGCAATTATTTATATAGTTTTAAAAATAAAAATCGCGGACTTTACTTGCCGTATTTGGCTTTCATTACACATCGCTAAAAATAATTGTACCTGATAATCAGCATTCCTGAACTAAATTCCTTTAAATAATTGAGATAGAAAGGCGGCGATCCTACTTCTTTAAAAGCATTACAAAAAAATAAATGAATCAAACTTCCCTAAAATTGCTTTTGTAATCAATTCCAAAAAAAAACTAACTGTTTGAAATTTTGTTATATATGAGTATGACTTGTTATATTGAATGATTTTTTTTGACTTATTCGCACTGTTGTAACTTAATGAAAGGAAAAAAGTAAATGGTTGAGAAGAAACAGAATATCTTTAAATCGCCGGATATCACCAAATTACAGGAAGTTGTAATTGATGGCAAAACAATTATCTATATACCTCTTGGTGGCAATCCTGAAGAAGCAAGGAGTCGCTATCTGGAAAGAACGAGTCGGAAAAAAGCTGACGGATAGCACTAATTTTCGAAAAACACATTTTTTTAACTGACATTCATCACTAAGTGTAATGTTCTGAATCCTAATTAAACAGATATTAAAAAGCCCGGGCTGTCAGAAACCGGGCTTTTTAGTATTTATCAAGTGTTTTTTTTGATATTAATTCCCGATATTTTCACTGAACTAAATGCTTTACTGATTTCACAATTTCTTCCTGTTCAACAGCAAACCCATCTTGCTGATCAACAATAACTCCTTCTTTATCAAGCACAAAGATGACATTGGAATGATCAAATCCTCCATCTTCCAATCTCTTCACTCTTACGCCCAATACATTGGCAATTTCGGTGGTGGCTTCCTGGCTGGAACTTACCAGCGTCCAGTTATCATTCAGTTTGTGATCAGCTGCAAATTCCCTGAAACGCGATGGCGTATCTCTTTCCGGGTCCATACTTATAAGAAGGAATGATATTTTCTGAAGTTCTATTTCCGTCAGCGACGATTCGAGCCTTTTCATGTCAGCAACCAGTCGCGGACAGGCGGATTCGCAATGTGTGAAAACCATCGCTGCAATCACCGTTTTATTCCTGAAATGGCTGAGCTGAAATGTTTCCTCTTTTTGCGAAGTCCATGAAGATGTAAGATTGTAAACAGATTCGCCCGAAAGCGATTCGACTGCAGCCGGATGAGATGTATTACTGCAACAGCTTTTCTTTGTTTCTGCCTTATTGCAGGAAAACAGCACTGCTGCAAATAAAATGGATACTAAAATGATTTTTTTCATCGCTTGCTTTTAAAATTATTTAACACATCTAAAACCCAGATTAGCAACACCATAACGCGCTTTAACACTCGATCGCAACGCGAACCGCATAAATGATGCATAGTTGGAAACATCATTTGCCGAAAAGGAACCGCCGCCGCAAAACAGTGTGTTGTCGGGACTGCTGTTGCCACGCGATTCGCCGGTTGTGAGAGCACTGTTGAAATCATATGTCCATTCCCAAACCAGTCCGTGCATATCGTACACACCATAAAAATTTCTGAACGTTGAGCCAACAGCAGGCAAAACCGGTGGATTGGGTTTTGTAACCCAATTCAAAACCCATTGGTTAAATTCGGGATCTTTACTGGCGTCGGCTTTTGTTTCGCTGGCTTTTGCTGCAAGCTCCCATTCCGCGGTTTCGGGGAGCCTTTTGCCCTGGCATTCGCAATATTTTTTAGCTGCAAACCACGAAACATTTACAACCGGGCTGTTTGCAATTTTTGGGTTGAACGAGAAATCCGATTCCCACTGCTTTAAATAATTACTGTCGGCAAATATGCTTTTCACTTTACTTTTCTGCCATTCCTGGTTCTGCTTTACAAATGCAAGAAAATCAGAATTGGTAACAGGATAAATATCCATTTCGAATTTTTTAACTTCTGTTTTCTGAGCGTTAGGAGAATAAAGAGGAGTATAGTATCCAGCCTTTATTTTTACCATGGAAGCTGAAGGAGAATTGCTTTGGCAAAACCCCGAAACAGAATACAAAAAGCTCATTAACAGCAACAAAGATTTCATTTTTACTATTTTCTTGATTGTGCTACATCTTCAGCATCAACTTCTCCGCCTTTATTGCCGAAATTATTCAGAACATAGGTAACAATGGATGCAACCTGGTTATCGCTAAGGCTTTGTTTAGGCATTACACCGTCATACAATTTGCCGTTTACAGTTATAGGGCCTGACAATCCATGAGTTATTGCACGGATAATTTTTTGCGGGTCGGATGCAAAATAATCTGACTTTACCAAAGGAGGAAATGCTTTTTCAATTCCCTTACCATCAGCCTGATGGCAGGCAAGACAAGTACTGACATACAATGCTTTACCCATTTCCATTTTCTCTGATTTTGATAATGGTTTTGCCGGAGCAGCGCCCGTTTCGGGCATAGTTTGCACGGCTCCACCCTCGGGTTGATAAATTCTGTCGTCCTGCTGGCCTGAGAAAATGGATTTATTTTCAGCTCCATCTACAATCAAAATTCCAAGCGCTCCCTTGTTAAATGCCCTGAAAATGGCATGATCAACCATAATGAAATCGCCGGGAACATTCAGCTTAAATTCAGTAATAGCTGAGCCTCCGGGAGGAATAAGCGTAGTTTGCACATTATGATTTAGTGTACTTCCGCCTTCGGGATATACATTATCGAAAATTTCGCCTATCACATGAAAGCTGGAAGTAAGCCCGGGGCCGCCGTTTCCGACAAACAACCGCACCGTTTCGCCGACTTTTGCCTTTAAAGCATTTTCGCCCGACATAGCACCGACTTTACCGTTAAAAACCACATAATCAGGATTTTCATCCAGTGCTTTTTGCATATCGAAAGGTTGAAGTCCCGATTCGCCATAACTACCTTTGGTGTAAAAATCGCCCTGGCAAACGTAAAATTCTTTATCAACTTTTGGCAATCCTTCTTTTGGTTCAACCAAAATCAAACCGTACATTCCGTTCGCGATATGCATTCCCACGGGAGCCGTTGCGCAATGGTAAATAAACAGCCCGGGATTAAGTGCCGTGAACGAAAACTGGGTTTCGTGCCCCGGAGCAGTAAATGTCGAAACAGCGCCACCACCCGGACCTGTGACTGCATGAAGATCAATATTATGAGGTAATTTGCTCGAAGGATCATTTTTTAAATGAAACTCTACAAGGTCACCTTCCCTTACGCGGATAAATTTACCGGGAACCTGTCCGCCAAAAGTCCAGAAATTGTACTTCACACCATCCATCATCTCCATTTCTTTTTCAATGACTTCGAGGTTTACAATCATTTTAGTTGCATGATTGCGGGTGATGGGAGGAGGAACGTCGGGCGCAAAAGTTAAAACAGCTACTTCTTCGCCAATTATTTTTTCAGCTTCGGCATCACCTGTCTGACTGTTTTTTTTATCACATCCCACAAGCAATATTGTTGCAAAAAGCAGAGCCAGGGCTAATTTGTTCAATTTAATTCCGGATTTCATAAGAAAGACTTTTGAGATTATTACAACTTGAGGCTTTTGCGTTTCAGGCTTTCATCAGGCGGAATAAATTCCGGCCAGTTTATCGATGAGCGATAGATAATCCTTTTTTCCCTCCCCTGCCGCGTGATTGGTTTCAACATCTGCGAAAGCTAGAAACAAGGTTTCCTTTTCAGTATCCGTAAATAAGTTATCAGCCATAGGAAAAAGCACATTATTTTCCTTTGAGATATGGTTTTTCAGCAAATCAGCGTAACCTAGCATATTCGCATACACGACTTTAACGTTTTCATGTTGGCCGGCACGCAGTTGTGTAATTCCTTCAGCCATTGCTTTTACAAAGTTACGTCCCTGTTCATGCTCATAAAGCATTACTGCAACCGGTCCTTTTTCGGTCGAATATCCTTTTGCGACCATGAGAGGAAACAACAGTTTTTCTTCTTTTGTATGATGAAGCCCGTCAGCGAACTCACGGATAACCATTAGTACTGTTTCCAGGTGTTGCAGATCAGGATCGGTTTTAAGGGTAATGCCTTCCATTACGTCGATCAGGCGCAGAATATGCCGGTGATCAGTTTCGAGGTTTTGTATTGCTCTTGACATAACATGAAGGTATTTAGTAAGCTAACTTTAAAGCTTTTGGATATAAAATATTATTTTCGAGATGCACATGAATATGAAGATCGTCTTCAAATTGTTCAAGCAGTTTCAGCGCCACGCGATAGGTATTGCATGCATCGGCGGGAATTTCGTAATGGTTGGTCAACACATTAATATGGTCCATAGCACCTCCTGCAAACTCGTGCTCACCCTGCATACGTGTAATTTCGGAAACAATAACCGATTTTACATCCTCAGTCGCATTGGTTTCTGCTGATTTTATAGCAGGAAAAAGTACTTCCTCTTCATTTTTTAGATGTTGCAATAACTCGTCGTTTATTTTCGCAAAAAGTGACGCAACTTCAAGCAATTCTGTATGATGAGCACCATGAACATCTGCAATTTTCTGAGTATAAAACATCAGTTCGGGCAGTGATTTCAGTACAAATTTATGATGTGTGTTTACGATGTAATCGCTGAGGAATACCAGGTTCCATTCTTTAAAATTCAGGTTTCCCGAAACAGGAGTCAATTCCAGCTCTTTGATTTTTTCACCTAATTCTTGCGCATTAGCGCCACTTTCCTGGCATGCTACTGTTAAACTTTTATTTCCGCCGCAGCAAAAATCAATACCGGCCTCTTTAAACAGGGACGCTGCCCTGAAATCGTTGGCGACAATCTCGCCTATAGATAGTTGTGTGTATGTTTCCATGTTGTTTGTTGTTTTAAGTATTAATTCTGACTGCAAAAGTATGCAATATTTTTAATAAAAGACTAAAAGGTCTTTTATTATTTTAAAATATTTTTATCTACCTTTGCATCTTAAATAAAATAAGGTGTTCAACAAGGAAACAGAATATGCATTACGTGGGCTGGTTTACGTACAGTCGCAAAACCTCAAGGGACGGCGCCCGGGTATAGTAGAAATTGCCCGTGAAATAGAAGCGCCCCCGTTTTATGCTGCCAAAATATTACAACGGCTGGTAAAACAGGGATTTTTAAATTCGCAAAAGGGAAAAGGCGGTGGATTTTATTTTGACCCTGACAAAGCAGATATCCCTCTCAAGGAATTAATTACAGCCACCGAAGGCTCTCATCTTTTTTATGGATGTGGTTTCGGATTAAAACAATGCGACGAAAACAATCCCTGTCCTTTGCATCATAAATATGCTCCAATCCGCGATGGATTGTTAAAACTGGTGACTGAGGAAACCATTCATAGCCTTGCTATAAATTTGGCGAAATGATACTTTTAGAAAATCACTCAATTCAAATATCTTTATCCTTTCCCACTTTGAACCATAGTTGATTCCTCGTGTTAAACTGATATCAATTTTTACACATGTACAAATTATCACAAAAACTGGCTGACATTATTCATCACGACCATCAATTGCTGCCTGTTATAAACCGGTTTGGAATAAGGCTTGGCTTTGGCGATCAAAGTGTTGAAGAAGTGTGTACAGCACTTAATATCGATGCTGAATTTTTTATCGAAATCATGAATACTTATCATGATCCGGATTATTTTCCCCGCGAACGGTTTCTTGATTTTCCGCTTCCCCTTATAGTTGACTACCTGAAGAAAACTCATCATTATTATTATACCTGGTATATTCCGGAGATTGAAAAACAGCTCAACGAACTGATTGCCTCAGCACCCGGGGAAAGCAACCTTTCGTTGTTGACCAAATTTTACCTGAAATTCAAGCAGGAACTGCATGAGCATCTGCAATATGAAGATAAATATACGTTCCCATATGCGCTCAACCTTCATGATCTCTTTGTTAACGGCAGTGATGCAAAAAGCACCGAACGTGCGCCTGTTAAAAGCATTTCCGATTATGAAGAAGAGCATAGCGATGTTGACAGTAAGCTTCTGGACCTTAAAAATATTATTATAAAATATCTGCAGGCAGGCTATGATGACAATAAATGCAATACACTTCTCACCACACTTTTCAATTTTGAAGACGACCTCCGCGACCATGCCCGGATCGAAGACAAAATAATGGTTCCCAAAGTTTTACACATCGAGAAACTATTATTTCCGTCATGAATACAAGGGTACTCATCATACACCAAAGTGTAATAATTGCCGAAGGTTTGCAAAAACTGCTTCAAAATTCGCCCTTGCAGTTGCACGACCATTTACGGATTTACATGGATCCCTCTGAGATAAACCTCCATCCGGCCACAAATTATATTTTCATTACCTCAGATATACTGTTTCAAAAGCTTTACAACACCCAGCTTATCCATTTAAACATGGCTAACTACCGCTTTATCAAGCTGATAAATGAAGTTCAGGATGAAAACAAATTTACCGGCAATGAAACAATTCATCTGGATGAAACGCAAAACCAGATAGTTGACAAAATCAGGTTTGCAGTTAATTCCTTTCTTCCTGAAAAAACATCCGTTTTAGGCACGCTTACCGAAAGGGAAACAGAAATTTTGAAACTCGTAGCACTTGGAAATGCAAGCAAAGAAATTGCCGACAAATTAAATATCAGTACCCATACTGTAATTACACACCGTAAAAATATTACCGAAAAACTCGGCATAAAATCCATCTCCGGCCTTACAGTTTATGCCATCCTGAATAAAATTATCGATACCAACGAACTTAGCATCGACGACCTGATATAAATTATTCCTTTTTATAAACTGTTATTTTTGATGTATTTCCGGGTAGATGATGGAGGATGGAAGTCGGAAACTGGAAACTGGAAGTCCTTCATGACGCAGAGCGCCACTTCCGCTTCGCTACAGCTTTTCACACTTCACTCATAACTATTCACTTTTCACTATTCACTTTTCATTCTTCACTTTTCACTCTTCACTTTTCACTCTTCACTTTTCA
The DNA here is from genome assembly GCA_964495865.1 of uncultured Lentimicrobiaceae bacterium. Lineage (GTDB taxonomy): Bacteria > Bacteroidota > Bacteroidia > Bacteroidales > UBA4417 > UBA4417. The sequence continues at coordinate 3,933 of CAZBZA010000071.1, read as the reverse complement.
CTTAATCCCATCCCTATAACTAGTGACTTTCACCCGCTGAAGAATCCTAACATCTATGTATTTCGCAGAGTTTTTGCACAATCTACTTTTGCACCATAAACTTAAAACGGAAACTATGTTTAAACACACTTTTATACTCATTGCTCTTTTTGCTTCAATATCGCTACAGGCACAGGAAATATTCCAAAACCAGAATACGGCCGGAAAAATGCTATTGTCCGACACGAAACTAAATATTGGCGGATATGCACAAATTGATTACAATCAACCTCTTGATAAGGATATATATAAAAACGGGGTGTTGGATGTACACCGCATGGTGCTGCTTTTTGGTTATAAATTCAATGATAAAGTAAATTTTGTAACAGAACTGGAATTCGAGCATGTAAATGAGGTTTACGTCGAGCAGGCATTTCTCAATTACAAAATCACTAAATGGCTGAATTTCAGAGGCGGACTGATGCTTATTCCAATGGGAATTACTAACGAGTACCACGAACCAACGACCTTTAACGGTGTTAACCGACCAATGATTGATACCAAGATTATTCCTACCACCTGGCGTGAACTGGGAGCTGGATTTGCCGGATCGTTCGACGATATTTCGGTTAAATATCAGGCTTATGTGGTAAATGGATTCAATGGTTACAACGGAACTGCACAGATAAATGGAAACGACGCTTATCGCAAAGCACGTCAGAAAGGAATAAAATCATACATCAGCTCACCGAATTTCACAACAAAAGTTGAATATTACGGAATTTTAGGCCTTAATATTGGCGCCTCTGCATATTTGGGTAACACACAAACGACTTTGTACAATAATGTTCCGCGAACTGATGCTGCCCTCGTTGCCAAAGCTGACAGTTCTGTCCTGAATATGAGCATGGTAGCTATTGATGCCAAATATACCCGAAGCGGAGTTCAGCTCAAAGGTCAGTTGGTTTACAGTAAAAACGGAAATTCGGAAGCCTACAATTCGTTCGCAAAAAATGGCAATACAAACAAAGGAATAGGAAGTGCCATGATGGGCTATTACCTCGAAGCCGGATATAATGTTTTCCACCTTACCGATATTTCCGAAAGTGAACTTATTCCGTTTATCCGGTATGAGAAATACAATACTCACCATATAACCGACAATGTAACTATTGCCAACGACAGCTACAATAACACGCTGTTTGTTACAGGCTTAGGATGGAAAATCACACCCGGATCCATTCTGAAAGCCGATATGGAATTTGCAAAAAATGAAGCTGGAGATACTTACAATAAAAGTCTGAACCTGGGAATCGGAATTTGGTTTTAAGAATATTTTGCTCTTCTAAAGCTTGAGAACTATATAATCTGCTCTTAATGAAAGTCAAACGTATAATTCAAATTCTGCTCTTTTCAGGAATCTTCATTTTCCTGTTAGCGGCAAAACCTGCAGTCACTAAAATGCCACCCGATCTGGCCAGTGTTATCGAAAAGAAATGGCCGGGAAGCAAAGCTGATATTTACGGACAACTGCCGGTAGCAGAGAATAATACCATGCTGTATAAAATATCGCAAAGCAATGAAACCATTGGCTGGGCTTACACCCGGCGCGTATTCAGTTGCAGGGCTGGTGGCTGCGACCAGCATCCTGATCCGGCAGCATCCATATCACGCGAATACTTCGACTATTATGCAATTTTGGATAAACAATACAGCATCCTCGAAATTAAAGTGTTTAATTATGCCGCAACTCACGGGCAGGAAATTTGCAGTAAAGCGTGGCTGCGGCAGTTTAAAGGGTATAATGGATTGAAACCGCTCAGGTATGGAAAAGATATTGACGGCATCAGCGGTGCTACCATATCCGGACGGGCTATAACAGAAGATGTTGAAACAGGAATAAAAATACTGAGTAAGAAATAATTACGGGTTATAAAACATTTATTTTCAGTTAGTTCAGGCGTTGTGATCGGGAGTAGCAACGAATTAACAAAAGGGTTCCAACTGCTGGAATCCTTTTTTTTACCTTTGCAGTTCAAAATAATGAGTACAGATAACTGCTTATGAAATTCGAGGCTACTGAATACACACTGCAATCGCTGGTTACCGGCGAACTTTTTAACGATACCGGATGGATGCTTGATGCACCAAACCAATCAACTCCAGGCTTGATACGCGCTGTTTACAAGCACAAACAAATAAACCCCAAAGATACTTCCTTCGGTATTTACCGCTTCGCCGACTGGCTGCCGGTAAACCGCATGCTGCAAGGTTCGTCAGCACCTGTTACCTATAAAAGCTCCGGGCTGGCTTCCCTTTTAGGATTAAAAAACCTCTACATCACTTTTAGCGGATACTGGCCCGAAAAAGGTGTAAACATGAGCACCTGTTCTTTTAAGGAAACTGAAGCGTATTCCGTTTGCGGACGCATGGATCCCGCCCAGAAAAAAGTGCTTGTTGTAGCCTCAGCTGGCAATACAGCCCGTGCTTTCGCAAAAGTGTGCTCTGATAATAAAATTCCTCTTCTTCTGTGTGTTCCTGAAGATAATCTGGACGCGTTGTGGTTCGAAAATGCATTGAACGATTGTGTAAAACTGATTGCCTCACGCACCGGAAGCGATTATTTCGATGCCATTCACCTTTCGAATATTGCCTGCCAATGCGAAGGTTTTATTGCTGAAGGTGGAGCCAAAAATGTTGCCCGCCGCGACGGTATGGGAACAACCATGCTTTCGGCTGCCACGTATATAGGAACTATACCCGATTATTATTTTCAGGCTATCGGAAGCGGAACCGGCGCCATTGCAGCCTGGGAAGCTAACCTCCGGCTGATTGCAGATGGTCGTTTCGGCAATACCATGATGAAACTTGTAGTTTCACAAAACAGTCCGTTTGTTCCGATTATGAATGCATGGAATGCCAATTCGCGCGATATGCTGCCTTTCGACAATGAAACCGCACGCAAAGAAGTTGAGATTATTGATGCCAAAGTGCTTTCGAACCGCAAGCCTCCCTACCCTCCTATCGGCGGTCTTTTTGACGCACTCACCGAAACCAAAGGCGAAGTGCTGGCTGTTACAAATGAAGAAGCCCGAAAAGCTGCTTTATTATTTCTCGAACACGAAGGCAACGACATACATCCTGCGGCGGCAGTAGCTGTTGCTTCACTCATACAGTCAGTTAATAATGGAAAGGTAGAACCGGAAGCAATCGTAATGCTGAATATTACCGGCGGTGGTGAAGAGAAATTTAAAAACGGCAAAACACTGCATTACCTTACTCCTTCTGTAATTTTTGACATTGACCCATCGCTTGAAAGTGTTGATGCAGCTTTAAAAGAAATTTTCGCATAACTTTTTTGATTGTCATCGCTGAATTAGGGCAGCCTGATAGATAAAAAGTACCGAAATCAAAGAAAGTAATTGACCTTGTTTTATATTTTATGAACAGCGAAGTAATTGGAATTATTGCCGGAGCACTTTCCTGCACCACATTTCTGCCGCAGGTAATTAAAACCTGGAAATCAAAATCGACCAAAGATGTTTCGCTTGCCATGTTTCTGATAGCAACTGCAGGAACAACCCTTTGGCTCGTTTATGGAATATTGATTGAGAGTATTGCAATTATTGGCACTAATATTATCGTATTGCTTTTTTCGATGACGATGCTTTTTTTGCTGTTTAAAAACAGGAATAATAAAGGTTAAATACTGAAAATAAAGACTCAGTAAGATATCCGCATTATTTTATGTGTCTGCACACCCGCAGGGATTATGTGTCTGCACACCCGCAGGGTGTCTGAACACATAATCCGAAAAGCCATTTTCGTTAAAAGATAAATAAAAAAAGCCTCCGGAAATTCCGAAGGCTTTTTTAATTTTCCAATATTGTTATTCCTACTTCATATTGTGAAAAACGTTGATCACATCATCGTCTTCTTCCATTTTTTCAAGAA
>CAZBZA010000070.1:1280-12148 GCA_964495865.1 uncultured Lentimicrobiaceae bacterium | reverse complement strand
CGATTATTACAGCGAAAATACTTGCCATAGCCACCATCCACAGTGGAACATCAACCGGCATTACAAGCGGAATAAGCATACCCGAAACCAGGTATCCTTCGTTAACTTCGTGGCCCCGATATTGCGCAAAAATAAATTCCACCCCTAAACCTGCAATGTACGAAACTGCAACAATAGGAATTACTTTAATCAGACCATAAAGGATAATCTGCCCCAGATCGGCTTGCTGACCAAGAGAAAGAAAATGTTGATAACCGGTATTCCAGATACCGAATAACAAGGCCGGTAACATGGCAATAATTACTACCGTCATAGTGCGTTTCATGTCAATGGAATCGCGGATATGGCTTCCTTTGAAGGTAGTTTTGTCGGGCACAAAAAGGAAAGTCTCAATTGCATCGAAAGTCGAGTGAAGTTTCTCAAACTTCCCGCCTTTCTTAAATTGCGGCTTTATCTTGTCAAGATAATTGCGTAGTGCTTTCATTTATAGGTATTGTAGTTTCTAATTCTGTAGTGATGATATTATCAGGTTTCTTGTTTCTTGTTTCTTGTTTCTTGTTCAAAATTCAAGATTTCAAAGTTCAAGATTTCATTGTCAAATTGCCAAATTGTCAAATTGTCAAATTATCAGCTCATTTCCTTGCGGATCAAATCGAGTCCTTTGCGGATGATATGCTGAATTTCAGCTTTTGAAGTATCAATAAATTCGACTAAAGCAAAATCTTCTTCATCTACTTCATATATCCCGAGGTTTTCCATCATTTCGATATTTTCGGCAAGGCAGGCTTTAATAAGTTGCATTGGGTAAATATCCATCGGTAGCACCTGTTCGTATTTTCCTGTCATAACAAAAGCACGTTCGCCACCATGAAAATTTGTATCCATGCGGTATTCGCGATTGGGGGTAAGCCAGCTGAAAAATGATTTCGAAAAGCTGAATTTCCCAAAACCGGGAAGTGCCCATCCGAAGAATTCGTGATAATTACCTTCGGGGATCACGGTGAACTGGTTTTGATAAAATCCTAGATATCCATCGGATTTTATTCGCGTTCCTGTAAGTGCGTTACCACTGATAATACGCAAATTACCCTCAGTGAGATTATCCTTTATAACGGCGCGTACCGAAGCACCTTTGCGGGTCCTGAAATATTTTGGATTTTTAACCTCCGAACCTGTTAAAGGCACCAGGATTGATGAATCGTAAATCCCTTTGGAAAATAAACGACCAATAATAATAACATCCTGTGCATTTACCACCCAAACTATATCACCTTTATTTATAGGATTGGTTTTATGAATCTGAATTCCAACATTACCGGCAGGGTGCGGACCTTCGAAATATGTGATATCGGCATTGCTAACTTTCGGAAATTCGCTTTTTCCACCCGGTAACCCAAGTTTCACCTTACTCCCTGCAAGTTTTGACAAAACATCAATACCGGCCTGGAAATCAGAAATGCTTTCGGCTACAATCATTGAATAATCGGGAGCCAATGGTGCCAAATCAAAACCGGAAACATAAATACCTTTGGGAGCATCAGCCGGATTGGCGATAATGCTGAACGGGCGTTGCCTTATTACGGGCCACACGCCGCTTTTCAATAATTTTTCAATAATAGCTTCACGATCCATTTTCGATGGATCGGCTTTACCGAAATCTTCGTATTCAGGTTTTGCATCCGCTTTGATCCTGATTTCTTCAAGAACACGTTTATCGCCGCGGCTGATTTCTTCAATTACACCGCTTACCGGTGAGGTAAAGATGATGTTTTCGCGGTATTTATCGATAAAAAGCGGAGTGCCTGCTTTAACAGTATCTCCTTCTTTAACAGATAAACGAGGAAAAACGCCTAAAAAATCAGTTGGTTTTATCGCATAATAACCGGCTTCAATAGCGGAAATCTCTTTCTTTGCCGCACCTATCAAATTGATATTGAGGCCCTTTTTAATTCTTATGGTGTTGGCCATAATGTAAAGTATAAACTTATTTTAGGTAGAGTAACAAAACGGCAAATATAGATAAATTTAGATGTATTTTATTCTCATATATCTTTTTTTTTCAACACTTTTTTTTCGAAATGCAAGAGGTGCAAATTCTGCCACAAAAGGCAAATACTTTTCCGGCATAATTTCTGTTATATCATTTACATTTGCACAATACATTTCTAATTCCTCTACCTAAATGAAACACCGAAACTTTATAATAGCACTACTATTCTGTGTTACGTTTTTGTCAATGCAGGACTCATATGCTTCCTCATTCCTTTCAGTGCCCGATACTGCTGATTTTTATTCGGACAACTACATTCGCAACGATAATTATGTGTACCAGAAATATATACAGGGTGTTGAGTTTATGCGAATCGGTTTCGAGCTTTCCGATCCTGTTATAACATTGAACACTGATGAAAAGTTTTACAGTGCATTCGATGATCTGCAGGGTAGTTTCAGGCAATACTATTACCAGGTGCAGCATTTTACGGCCAATTGGGAGAAATCCGAAATCTGGACAAACGAATACCTCGAAGGCCTTGAGGAAGGTCAGATTGAAGATTTTGAATCCTCTTTTAATACACGTACTTTATATACGCATTATAAATTTGTGTTTCCAAATGACCGGTTTATAGTAAAGAAATCAGGCAATTATATTTTGCGGGTTTTCTGGCGCGACAACAGCGGAAACGAAATAACTGCTTATACCCGCCGGTTTATGATTGTTGATCCCAAAGTTACCATTTCGGCAAAAATTGGGCGGGCCGGAACTTCCGAAGATTATGAAACCAAGCAGGAAGTTGATTTTACAATCAGCACAACCGGACTAAGAATTGATGCTCCTTATCAGGATATAAAAGTAGTGATATTGCAGAACTGGCGATGGGACAATGCACTCGATAATTTAAAACCGTATATGGTCCGCAACGATCTGCTTGATTACAATTACGACAATGGCACCAATCTTTTTGATGGATTGAACGAATTCAGGCGGTTTGATATTACCAGCACCAAATTCCTTTCGGAGAAAGTGCGTGATATCACGTATAACGATACAATGTTTTATGCAAAACTCTGGGATAGTGAACGACGCACTTTTAAGGAATATGTGATTGACGACGACATTAACGGCAAATTCCTTCTGAAAACAAATGACGAACCATCAGTTTCCAATTACGGGGAATATGTTCTTGTTAATTTCTTCCTTCCTTTTGAAGCTCCGATTGTTGAGGGAAATCTTTACGTGGCCGGAGGATTTAACTGCTGGCAGTATACTCCCGACAATAAAATGCAGTACAACTATCGCCGCAAAGGATATGAAGCCGGCATCCTTTTCAAACAGGGATACTACAATTATTTATTTGTGATGTTGCCAAACCATTCGAAAACCGGGGATGCTGCCTGGGTTGAAGGAAACCATTCGGTAACGCGAAATACATATACGATTTTGGTTTATCACCGGTCGCGGGGCGAAATGTACGATGAACTTATAGGTACAGGGAATTTTGACAGCAAACTGTAATCGGATTTTCAAAAATACAATTTCAGAACAAGACTATTTTTGTTTTATAAATTATGTTATTCTTACTGCGAAAGATAAGCAGGTAAATTCCATTAGCTAAACCATTCATATTCAGCACTTTTTCGGATCCTTTTGAGCTAAAATATGAAATAATCAGCTTCCCGTTGGAATCATAAATGAAAATTTCACCTTCCATTTCCCCGGATGTTACTGTTAAATTACGTTGTGAAAGAATGCAGGAAATTTCACTATCATTTGCAGGAGCATAGTTAATATCCAATTCCTTTTCGACACTCTTCATAATTTCCATAACCCAATAACCATACATAATGCCACTCGGGTGAAGCCCATCGGAAGCAACCAATTCCGGCTGTAGTAATCCGTTTCTCGAAATCGGCGTTATGTTTACATATTTCACTTTATAACTTTCTGTAATCTGCTTGTTTACGGCATTAAACTGATCAATTTGTGTACTTATTGACGAATTTCCGTTTCCGTAAGGCGTATATGCATAATCAGGAATTGACAGCACAAAAACATGTTGAGGAATATTGCCAGCCGTGTAAATAGCCTGTTGCAGCAATTCCTCAAACTGGGTGGCGTAGTTTTGCAGATCGCCACCCAAAAATTGATTATTTACACCTATAAGTAATGACACGAGGTTATAACCAGTTAAAGGTTGCTGCTGATTGACGGCATTTTTCAGATTTGCCGTTGTCCAGCCTGTTTGAGCAATAATATTAACTTCCTCAACGGTATATCCCTGATTAGTTAACTCTGCTGCAAACTGATTGGGCCAAGAGGCCGAAACATCAACACTTTGCCCAATTGTATAGGAATCGCCGAGAGCGAGGAAACGCACCGGGTCCTGAATTTTGATTTTCTGGGTAAAACCGAGGATGCAGAAAACAAATTGAAAAGCAATCAGTAAACTGAATTTCATACTGTTGGAAGTTGATAGCTATTTCAACAACAGAAATTTACTTTTGTTTAGGTAATTGTTGTGAAGCAGAATATTGTTTAAATGTGAATAATTGCAAAACTGCAAACAAATAAAAGCCAGAACTCAAAATAAACCGGTTTTCTGCGCTAAGTCATTCTTTAGAGGTATCCTTATCTGCTGAACCTCAGAAATGTTCCAAGCGGAAGTTTTTTGCCAAAACGGTCGGGAAGGTACAATTCGCCTGCTTCGTTGTTATCGCCACGATTGAAATAGCTGTTAATTAAATTATTAGCAACCAGTGCAGAAAAACCAATTGAATACATATTTAAAATAAGGAAACTCTTTTCGGGCAGCAGCAATTTGCTGCAAAGTTGTATCATTTCGTTCAGGTTATCGTCAAGAATCCATTTTTCGCCATCTGCGCCACGACCATATGCGGGCGGATCAAGAATAATACCCGAGTAAGAATTGCCCCGACGGACTTCGCGCTGCACAAATTTAAGTGCATCTTCCACCACCCAGCGAATATCGGTAAGCCCACTGTTTTCCATATTTTCGCGTGCCCAGGTAATAACGGGTTTAACAGAATCGACATGCACAACTTCAGCCCCGGCAGCACGAGCGGCAAGGGAAGCTGCTCCGGTGTATGCAAACAAGTTCAATACTTTTGGATTCGGAACTTTTGAAGCAACTATGTTATCATAAATATAATCCCAGTTTGGCGCCTGCTCGGGAAAAATACCAATATGCCGGAATGAAGTAAGTCCAAGCCTTACATTGAAATTCATCTGCCGGTAAGCATAATTAATCCGCCACTGCTCAGGCATCCCCTTTTTTAATATCCACCGGCCCTTTTCAGTATCATTTTTTTCGAGTTTAAAGGCCGCCAACGACATTTTATCCCATTCCGTTTCGGACATTGAACGGTTCCAGATAGCTTGCGGTTCAGGGCGTATAATTACATATGCACCAAATCGTTCCAGCTTTTCGAAACCGCCGGAATCAATAAGTTCATAATCGGCAAAATGCGTAGGAGTAAGAAGTTGCATTGTGGTAGTGTGGAATGAATAAAAGGAGCTATTTCTGTGAAGTCAATTGTTGCGTCTAATTTTCTGACATATATCGGGCTGTAAATTAATTTGCTGATGTTGTCCGGTTTTCAGGACTGAGGCTGAATTTTTCAGGAAACCGTGGATTTATATCTTTATAAAAATCTTCAATTTGTTTCAAATCAGCATCAAAGTCACCTCCAGGCATGAGAATACGACCAATTCCTCCAACTTTTGTTTTATAATCGAGGAATCCGAAAGCAATAGGAACACCGGCATTTTCGGCAATGTAGTAAAATCCGCGTTTCCAGTTCCAACTCAGGCTGCGGGTACCTTCGGGAGTAATAGTAATATACAGGCTATCGCTTTTTTTAAACAATTCGCCAACCTGAATCACAATGTTAGTGCTGGCTTTGCGATCGACAGGGATAGCCCCAACCGCTCTGAGGAAATTGCCGAGTGGAAAAACGAAGGCTTCCTTTTTTATAAGGTATTTCGAATTGATGCCTATTGTCATATATCCGAGGAATCCTAAGAGAAAATCCCAGTTACTGGTATGTGGTGCCATCATTACCACGCATTTTTTTACATCGGGCGGAAGGTTATTAACCACTTTCCATCCAATAAGTTTCATTATAAATCTGGCAATACTTTTCTTCATTTTGGTTTAGTTGTGATAATAATTAATTGCAAAGTAACGTCAAATATATTTCTTCCAGAACTCAGGCGCGAAATTACCGCTTATATAATTCTCCGGCGACAAACAGGTTTCAGTTGAAAAAGCAATTCCACATCCAACCATTCTGTCAATTTCTGATTCTGAAATATTTTCCAACTGCCTGGTGCTGAAGCCAGTTGTTGAAAGTCCATAGATAAATCCAGCATTAAAATTATCCCCTGCCCCTATTGTGGAAACGGGAATTATAACAGGGATGGTATACGATTTATGAAACAGAGGGGTAAATACATGTAAAGGCCTGTTACCACAAGTAATTATAAGGATTTTACAATAATGGCCAATTTTCTCATACACAGATTCGGGATCATCGGTTCCGAATAAATTCCGGAAATCTTCATCGGAGCCTTTCACAACAGTGGAAACAGAGATATTGTTAAGGTACGATGACATTAATTCATCTGTGCTACCTGAATGGTTCTTCCTTATATTGAGGTCGTAATAAATCGCTGATTTTGCTTCGACAGCATTTTTAAGTACACTCAGTATAAAACTTCTGCGCTCAGGTTTAACTGCATAAAACGATCCGAAAAGCAAAATATCCGCGCTGCTGAAATCGGGAATATTAACTTTTTGCAGCACATCAGGAGTATCGTGATAAAAAGTGTAAGAAGCATTTTTTGCCTGATCGAGAAAAGCCAGAGCAAGCGAAGTTTTATGATCAGTATGCCTGGTGCAAAATGTTGTTTTAACCCTATTTTTTTGCAGAAAATCGTCAATCAGATCGCCGGCTTTATCATTTCCGAATTCGCTTATCAAATGAATATCTGCACCCATCCGCCCGAGCGAAACCGATGCGTTGAGAACCGAACCACCCGGAACAGCCTGAAACATAAACTCTTCATCACCTGAAAGGCCTGAATTTGGAAAGCGTGATACCATATCCAGCACTGTTTCGCCCAAAGCAAATACTGACCGGTTCCTCAAAATATCAGTCATTAAAATTTTATTGAAGGTCAAGCTCCAGGTTTAGCTGATCCCGTAGTTTATTCAAATTTGGGTTTTGGGTAGCCATGGCATCGAGTTTATCCCTGTCGTTCATATATTTTTTATTTTCCGATTGCTGTTCGGTTACCGAAACCTGCATGGTGATAAAATCGTTTTTCATCTCGTTACGCAGGAATTCGAGCAGCATATTCCTCCTTTCGTAAAGTTCCTTTTCCAGTACCGTATTTCCAACAGTAAAAACAAGAATATTTTCAGGTATTTTCAATTCGCGCGGAAAACTGGTTAACGCTGAATAAAACAAAGCCGAATCTTCTTTCTTCAATTCAGCAAAACGAAGCAAAGATTCATCGAGCTGTTCAAATGTAAATGTTTCTTTGCGGTCGAACACCGGTGCTGTATCAACTGATTTGGCAAGCTGATCGGCTTTCATCACCGATTTAATAGAGAAACTCGAAACATGATGCGACTGAACGGGGACATCATGTACAGAAACTGCCTCTGTATCCTGACCAACCGGATTTGGAGCATCAGTATCATGTTTTTGCGTTTCAGGAAGTTGGGTTTCCGATTGAGGTGAACTTTCAGTTACCTGCGATGCCTGTGGTGGGGTGTTAACTACAGGAACAGGAATGGATTCAGCTACCGGAGATGGCGCAGGAGCAACAGTCTCAACAGCTGTAGCAGCAACTGGAACCGCCGTTGGCTCAGCAACAACCTGTTGTTGAGAAGGTTGAGATATTACGGGAGCTTGAGCTACAGCTGGCTGATTAGCTTGTGACTGAACAACTTCAGGCATCTGCATCTGACCACTGAGCCTGCAGATTTGAATAAGGGGGACTTCGAGTGAAAGACGTTTGTTATTCGAAGTACGGTATGTTACATCACATTTATTTATGATATCGAGGGCATTGATTAACAGTTGCAGTGAAACAGAACGAGCCTGCGCAGCATACTTCGCACGGATAACATCGCTGGTTTCTATCAGTTTAACTGTGGCAATATCTGTACTCATAAGCAGATTGCGAAAATGCTCACCAATTCCGGTTATAAAGTGTTGCCCATCGAAGCCTTTTTCTATTACATCATTAATTATCAGCAAGGTATCTTTATAATTTCCGGCATTCATAAAATCAACGATGCGAAAATAGTATTCGTAATCGAGAACATTCAGGTTTTCGAGAACCAGTTCGCGGCTGATATTTCTGCCTCCGAGGTTCACCATCTGATCAAATACGGAAAGAGCATCGCGTAAAGCTCCGTCAGCTTTATGTGCTATAATATGCAACGCTTCCGGATCAGCAGTTACGCCTTCACTTTCGGCAACAAAAGCAAGGTGTTTGGCAATATCATCAACTGTAATCCGCTTAAAATCAAATATCTGGCAACGCGAAAGTATAGTAGGAATAATTTTATGCTTTTCGGTTGTTGCCAGAATGAATTTTGCGTAAGCGGGAGGTTCTTCCAGTGTTTTTAAAAAAGCATTGAAAGCCTGTGACGAAAGCATGTGAACCTCATCGATGATATACACTTTATACTTTCCCATCTGCGGCGGAATACGCACTTGCTCAACCAGGTTGCGGATATCATCGACACTGTTATTGGAAGCAGCATCAAGCTCATGGATATTGAATGATGCTGAATCGTTAAAAGCCTTGCACGACGAACATTCGTTACAAGGTTCGGTTTCGGAAGTTGGCTGCAGACAGTTTATTGTTTTCGCAAGAATACGTGCACAAGTAGTTTTACCCACACCCCTCGGACCGCAGAAAAGAAAAGCCTGCGCCAGCTGATTGCTGCGTATTGCGTTTTTCAGGGTTCCGGTAATCGAAATCTGACCTACAACCGTGTTGAACGTTATAGGACGATATTTGCGGGCCGATACTATAAAATTATCCATATTGTTCAGTATGTTAGCTTGTTACCCCTGCTTGTTGTCAATTTTTTCTGAACAAGTGAAGGTGAAATATACAAATTCAAAGGTAAAACAATTCAATTAAAGGAAATGGTGTTGTTAATAAAAAGCGGGTAACAGACCATGGAAAGATAGTAAGAGTATATGCTGAGGCCTGAATTTAATTATCTTAGTGCATTAAAATACGTGAGGACAAATAACACTCAAAAAAACTGTCGTAAAATAAAAACCGTATTTTTGCTTCTTAACTTTCGAATGATGCTCTTAATTCTGGTCCCAAAAATTACAAACCGTTTGCGGTACACCATGCAACTTTTGTTCAGCAGGTTGCTGGGACTTGATTTAAATATCACTGTTAATCCTGTTGAATTCGAGAGTTACGATGGTCCAAAATTATCCTATGGTGTGCCGGTTGACGACAATTACCTCTTTTTTGCTTCAAACGGATTGCTTTTCGAGAGTGTAATTAAAGCGCGCGAACTCAGGCATTTTAACTATGAAGGGGGATTGGTTTTTTTCCCTACATTGAATAAGAATTCCGCTTTGCCATTTGATCTTTTCGCAGCGGTTTTTTATTTGGTGAGCCGGTTCGAAGAGTATCTTCCGCACAAGCGCGACAACCATCAACGATTCCTTGCGGCGGGAAGCGATGCTTACCAGCAAGGATATCTTCACAAACCGCTGGTGAATATGTGGTCGTTTAAATTGAAGGATATCTTATTCAAATGGTTTCCCGGGTTAAAGATATCCACACCAGTGTATAAATTTATTCCGACCATAGATGTTGATGCTGCTTATGCTTATAAAAACAAAGGGCTGACAAGAGCTTTTGGTGGCATCCTGAGAGCTATACAGAATAATAATTATGATGAAGCAAGGCGAAGGATAAGAGTCTTGGCAAGGATTGAGCATGATCCGTTTGATACCTTTGAGCTCCAGATGCAATTGCAAAAAAAATATAATTACCGGCCAATATATTTTATACTGCTGGCCGATTATGCCCCAAATGATAAAAATATTCCATATAATAACAGGTATTTTCAGAACCTGATCCGTTTCCTTGCCGACTATGCCGATATTGGAATACATCCCTCCTATGCTTCTTCTCTTCAACCGTCGCTGATGGTTATGGAAACAGCACGACTCTCGAAAATACTCAAAGTTGAAATAGATCGTAGCAGGCAACATTTCCTGAAACTTACGTTACCTGTAACATACCGAAATCTGATTAACAATGATATAACACATGATTACACTATGGGCTATGCCGAAGTTGCCGGTTTCAGAGCTTCGATATGCACACCGTTTCCATTTTTCGACCTCGACCAGGACCTGGCAACAAACCTGATGGTACATCCTTTCGCTGTTATGGACGGCACCCTCTGCGAATACATGAAACTCACAACCGAACAAGCGATCAAAACGATTTGTGAACTGATTGATGAAGTTAGAAAAGTAGGTGGAACGTTTATTCCGCTCTGGCATAACTCTACTTTAAATAACGAAGGTGAATATAAAGGATGGCTCGATGTGTATAAAAAAATGGTGGAAGAGGGGGTGAGGAAGTGAGGATGTGGAGATGTTGGATGTGGGATGTGGGATGTGAGATGTGGGAGGTGGGATGTCGGATGTGGGAGGTGGGAGGTGGGGTGAGGGAGAATAATCCTTTAAATTTGAGCGCAAAGGAATTTAATACCTGATTATCAATAGTTTTAAAACTCCAACTCATTGAATAACAAGTAATTTTTGGCTCCTTTACACGACAT
>CAZBZA010000070.1:0-1180 GCA_964495865.1 uncultured Lentimicrobiaceae bacterium | reverse complement strand
TTTAAAACTCCAACTCATTGAATAACAAGTAATTTTTGGCTCCTTTACACGACATGATAAAATTTCTGCAGCATGATATGATTGATAAATCGCAATGGGACGATTGCATCGATAATGCTGTGAACGGAAATCTGAATGCACGGTCGTGGTACCTCGATATTGTCTGTCCGGGATGGTGCGCTTTAGTTGAAGGTGAGTATGAGAAAGTATTCCCGTTACCTTTTTTTTCCAGGGCTGGTATTAAATACAGTATGCAACCTTATTTTACGCAGCAACTTGGACTTTTTTACAGGTCGTTATGTTCGGAAACGGTGTTACAGAATTTTCTTGACCATATCCCTGCTGAGTTTAAATACATCAATATTAATCTGAATACCTCAAATCATATCTCTTCGGAATGCAAGGTTGCAGAAATGACCAATCTCGAACTCGATCTGATAAGTGATTATGCGAAAATTGCATTATCCTATCAGAACAATCTACAGCGAAACCTTAAAAAAGCAACCGGAAGCAAACTCACTGTCGCGCAAAACCTAAGACCAGAAGAGGTTATTGATCTGTTCAGAATGAACAAAGGGCTGGAATTAAAACATTTAAATGACAAACAATATGCTTTAATTCAGCGGATTGCTTACGAGAGCATCCACAGAGGAACAGGCGAGATTTGGGGTGCTTATGATGAATACAATCAGTTGGTTGCAGGCATATTGTGGGTAAGAAGTCATGCGAAAGCAATCTTTTTATTTTCGGCTGTTTCCCCTGAAGGGAAAAAACTGAATGCCATGCCCTGGTTGATTGATACATTTATCAGAGAAAATGCGGGCAAGCCCATTACACTGGATTTCGAAGGTTCCAATGATCCGGGACTGGCACGATTTTACAGCAGCTTTGGGGCTAAAAAAGTAGTTTATCAGCAGTTTATGCATAATTCGCTTCCGATGCCATTACGTGTTGCTCTGAAAATATGGCGAATTAGCCGGTCGAAATTAAAAAAATATCTTCCGATGTAAACCAATCGGACAAAGTACTTATTTTTGTGAAATCTGTAGAACAGGATAATTAATAAAGCGGCTAAAAATCAGGAGCATGGTAATCAACATAGGTAGTAAGAATTCACTCGTCAACCATTTTATGCGCGAGTTACGCGATATTTCCATACAGCAGGACCGGATGCGTTTCA
>CAZBZA010000069.1:0-12282 GCA_964495865.1 uncultured Lentimicrobiaceae bacterium | reverse complement strand
GTTCTGATTGATTACCGCAATACCAGCATTGCCAAAACCCGCAATTGGATTCCCGTTTAAGTCGTAGCAGCTTAGCACGTTATAACTATTCCCTGTTTGGTTGTCCGATTTACGGCAATAATAGAACAGGTTTCCCGAAACCACGAGTTCCGATTTTACAGGAAAAAATTCAGTGATTCCGATGTTTACATTGAGCGAAGGATCGGGTTGCCCTTGTGTATTTACACGATAAACAGATTCGGTATAGGTAGCGTTAATTGTGTCGCGGGTAGTAAATAAGGAAATTACCGAGCCGTTCTCCTGAATTGCAGAACTCGAATAGGTATAGTTGCCGTCATTATTTTTTACACTATGGATTGAATGTCCTGCAACTCCAAACGAGTTGTCAAATGCACCATCAGCAGTCAACCTGCTTAGCATTACAAAACTATCAGGGTATTTGGTAAACGATTGATTCACCAGGATAGCGTCGTTTGGAAGAACGATCAGATCGTTAATAACCAGGTACGTTTCAAAAGTACCCAGCCAAGCCTGTGAATTATAAGAAACCACTCCTGAATTACCGAATGACATATCAGCAGTGCCATCAGGAGTAAATCTCCACAGGAAAATATGAGGTTCCAACATACCGGAAACAAACCGGCTTTCTTTTCCGCAAACAATAATTTTATCATCCGACTGCACGGCAACATGGTAAATAAATTCCGAATTTGGCCGGTTTATATCCACAACTCCGTTAGTGCCAAAAGTCGCATCCAGCGTGCCATCCGGCTTTAAACGAAAAATACGCTCAGAATTATAGAACTGGTCGCCGGCAACAATTATTTTTCCTGTGCTTTGCAAAGCCATGCCGGCGGCACGGGTATATAAATTTAAACCTGCATCCTCTTTTGATCGCACCATTCCATCGCCTCCGCCAAAATCCGTATCGGGCGTTCCATCGGTTTTATACCGGAGAATTACGGCCTGGTGACCCTCGTTTGGGAAATTTGCTTCGGCGCAAATCAGTATTTTTTCATCCTGTTGAATAAGTACCTTAGTAATTTCAAAACCATTGTTGTTCCCATAAATAGTATCCCAGCCATTCTCGCTGAATGCGGTATTGAGCGAGCCCGGCAATTGGGCAAATGAATTAAAACTGACAGTAATTAACAAAATCAGGTAAAGGTTTTTCATAAGGATATGGATTAATTGTTTTGATCACATAAATTTTAAAGGATAATAATTTTAGTAGACTGCAGCAAAATTATGCTGCGGCTGTACATAAAAAAATCAGATTGTGTGGTTGGTATTGAATACTGTGTGGATGGGGTGATTTCCAATTTTTACCTGAAAATGAGCTTGTAAACAGAAAAATGAGCCTGTTCGCAAACCGTACATCTATTTTGTGTGTTTGTAAGTATAGAAAACCCGTTTGTACATTAACTCGTCCTGTTTTGATAATTAGAGGTACATTTAGTGATTAATAATCCGGATTATGATTGATTTAATACTGATTGACGATGAACCCAGTGCCATAAAAAGCCTGGAATGGGAAATAGAGAATTTTTGTAAAAATGTAAAAATCGTTGGCACTTTTACCAATGCCATCCTGGCTGCAGAGTTTTTGAAAAGGAATACAGTAGATTGTGTTTTTCTGGATATCGAAATGCCTGATATGGACGGTTTTCAGTTTTTGGAAATTTTCCCTAATCGTAATTTTTCAGTTGTAATCACCACAGCATTTGATCAGTACGCTATAAAAGCAATAAAGGAAAGCGCGCTCGATTATTTATTAAAACCCATTGATTCGGATGATTTAATAGCCTGTTTTGAAAAGATTGAACAACAAAAGAGCAGCGTTTCCATTAGCGAAAAACTGGAAAACTCATTGGAGAAAATACTTCAATCCACTGTTCTTTCGCAGAAAAAAATAAATGTTACCAACGACGGGAAAATGATTTTCCTCAATCCCGACGATATTGTCTATTGCGAAAGCGACGGTAATTACTGCACTATTTATCTTGAGAATAAAGAGAAAATCGTCTTAAGCCAGAAGTTAAAATTTATGGAAGAAAAACTGGCTCAGCTGCAGTTTTTTAGGATTCACAATTCGTACCTGATCAATCTTAATAAAGTGAAGGAGTTTCATAAAACCGATGAGTATGTGGTGCTTTCGAACCTGGTAAAAATTCCGGTTTCGAGGCAAAAGAAATCTGATTTTCTGGATAAGTTATGAGTTTCGACATTTATCTTGCGGGCCAGATAGTATGGGGGTTTGTAGTTTCAGGACTCATCATTTATTCGTTGCTATGCTCGTTTATTTATATTCAGACAAAGCAAAAAGCTTTTTTATATTATGGGTTGTACAATATATTACTACTGGTTTACCTGGTAAAATACAATCCTTTGTTTCCGCCGGAACTTGTTGATGCGTATCTCAACAGTCGGTATGTTCCATTCAACTGGTTTATCCAGGTAATCTATAACTCATTGTTATTCTTCTTCTATAAAGAGTTACTGGATTTTAAAACCTATTTCCCGAAATATACCCGCGTACTTATTAAATCCTTACAGATTTTAATGGTCTTTTCATTCGTATTGGTTGTTTTTTCAATTGCGATAGGGGAACCTTCATACTTCAGTATTTTCTTTAATTATGGATTTATTCCTTTGATTACTGTTGCCGTAATTTCAGCCTTATATCACACGGTAAAACTTGACTATAAACTGAAGTATTTTATTATAAGCGGAGTTATTTTCTACCAGGTGTTTGCATATATAGCTCTCATCAAATCGAATGACTCAATCGAGGGAGATAACCCGATATTATTTTTCTTCATCGGCATTATGATCGAATCAACCATTTTTATACTCGGTCTTGGCTACAAAGTGAAATTATTATACCTCGAAAAAATCAATTCCCAAAAGATAATTATTGAGGAACAACATGCCAATCAATTACTTAAAGAGAATTATCAAAAAGAATTGGAGATTCAGCTGGAAGAAAAGATTTCCGAATTAAAAGTGGCACTTCAGAAAAATGAAGCTGAGAAATTAAACTTGCTTACCGTTTCGTTCGAAAACGAAATTTCGCTTTTAAAACTTGATGCGTTGCGAAGCCAGATGAACCCGCATTTTATTTTTAACGCGCTGAATTCGATCAAAGCATACCTGATTGACAACAACAAAGAAAAAGCGGTTTATTACCTGAATAAATTTGCCAAACTAATCCGTAAAATACTCGAAAGCTCGCGTACCGATAGTGTTTCGCTGGATGAAGAACTTGAAACCATTGAATTGTACATGAATATTGAAAATATCCGTTTTAACGATGCCATCAGCTTCAAAGTAAATAGTGCGCGAAACGTGAATTTAGCCTCCACAAAACTGCCGGGATTGATTTTACAGCCGTTTATCGAAAATGCACTTTGGCATGGATTAATGCTGAAAGAAGGAGAAAAAATTATTACTATCGACGTTACTTCTATTGACAGCATTACCAATCTCTCCATAACCGACAACGGCATTGGCCGTGAAAAAGCAAAGGAAAAGAGTGATAAAAAAACCTTTAAGAAAGAATCGCTCGGGATACAATTTGCCCAGGAACGATTGAATTATTTCAATAAGAAACATGAAACGAATTATACATTCTTCATTACCGATTTGCAGGACGAAAATCATGAAGCTGCCGGAACCAGGGTAGTATTTGTTTTTTCGAAAAACTGATTGTTAAGTTTTTAGATAGAAATATGCGAAATTGATACTATGGGTTTTCAATTTATATATGGGAACTATTTGCACAATTAATTTGGCCTGTTCAGTTCATCATTTAACCGAAGAATTTATTAGCTTTATATGTTATTAGCAAAATGGGCAACAACATAGTTAAATATGCTGAATTTCAAGATGTTATAACCAGGCTTGGCTTTGCAATGGAAGACGATTTCCTATTTCTAACTTACAATAAGAGTCTGCCTCCCGACCCACAGATACAATTCCATATCGAAAAAGCTGGAGGATTTAAAGCCTCTGCTGTTTGCCTTCTAGGCAACTAAGTGGAAGTTATAAGCCCCAAGTTTATTTATTTGATTTTACAGACAGAAGTTTTGAAAATGACAGAGAAAATGAAATAGCCGAAATTTTTGCAACCGGACAGGGTCTTGCGATTGTTTCGCCCGATTCTTTTTTCACTCAATCTCGATGGGATGCTTTTCTGAAAGCAAAAACAAATAACGATTCCATTGAAAACAGGATAAAAAGCATGGAACTGTTGGTTGTGTAGCCCTTGATCAATATGGAAACCTCGCAGCTGCAGCATCAACCGGTGGAATGACATACAAAAAATATGGCCGTATCGGCGATTCGCCCGTTATCGGTGCCGGAACCTATGCCGACAACAAAACCTGTGCTGTTTCAGCCACAGGCCATGGTGAGTTTTTTATCCGGAATATGGTGGCTTATGATATTGCTGCTATCATGAAATAAAAAGGACTTTCAGTTTCCGAAGCTGCTGAAGTGGTGGTAATGCAAAAACTGAAAAAGCAGGGCGGAACCGGTGGAATAATAGCTGTTGACCGAAAAGGCAATGTGGCAATGACTTTTAATACCACAGGAATGTTTCGCGGTTATGTGAAATCAGGTGGGGAAAAGATGGTTGGGATTTTCGGCAGGTAAATACATACATACGGAAGGCAGAATTAAATAAAATGGGTAATTGTTTAGTGGTTTGTTAAATCCATTTCCGCATGTTTGCTTACAGATAGGTTATATAGAGTTTTTATAACGAAAGTTGATTTATCTGTTTTTATGATCGGCTGTAACGAACTTATTTTTCTTTTCAAATTTTATTCTATTGCCTTTCAGGATGTTTATAATCTGGTTAATTCCATTCTCATCTCTGGTCAGATGAATATTTGTATCGAAGTAACTTGTGCGCGGTTTATGATCTTTGGTTATACTCACCTGGCTCATAGCCATATCAAAATATTTTAAGGCACTCTTGTTGTTTATTACTTCTGAAACAGGTGTAGTTGCAATCTGCCAATATTGTTCAGGGTTCTTACTGAATTTTTCGCAGTCCGAAATTCTGCATTTGATAAAATCTATCTGATTAACGCCTAACTCTTTGAAAAGGTGCCAGTACTCTGGTTCAAGGATATAAAAATATACCGGTTCGCCAAACGATATTGTTGTCCAGAAAGAAAACTGCATTAAAGTTTTTAACATTAGGTATTTTTCAAGGTCAGTGTTCTTTAAGCCGGGCAGATAAAGTGTTAGGGTACTATCCGAATTGATCATGAAACTATCAAGCATTTGTTTTACTACAATAGATGTATCTAACGAAGCAGGATTCAGGATTACTTCAAATTTTCCCACACGAACTTTAGCATCCATGTAATCAAGTACTATCAGCCGCTTTGAGGGTAGCACCACTTCCAGCGAATCATTGTGCATGTAATAGGCGTATTCAGGAAAGGCAATAGTGTTGTTGCTTAAGTATTTTTGAATCTGCACCTGCCGGCTTAACGTATCATTAGTAAAGCTCAAAGCATTCGATAAGTATATTTCTGGTTCCTTAAGTATGTTTCCGACCTTCACAAAATAATTGTAAGCCTCTTCCATGGTTGAAAAGCGTTTTGAGCCGTCCCAGTAAAAACCAGCCTTCATACTGTCAATTTCCGCCTCACTCATAGTAAGTATATCAGCGTTGAACTTTTCAAGTAATGATGTTTTCATCTCTACTCTGAACTTATCATTTACCAATCTGTCGTAGTATCGGTTTGTAATAAAAAGTTTATTCCATTTCTCTGTGTTGCCATAGCAATTTCGCCGTATTGATTCGGCTATATACCTGATATATATCCTATTGGATGGGTCAATCAAATGGTATTTAAAAGCTTTTTCGGTACACTCATCGAAGCTGAATTGTTCCATCAGGCAATTTAGAATCTCATGTTTTGCTCTTTGTTTGATTTTATAAAACAGATCATGATTTACAACGAATTTGTTTTCTTTATTAATATTATGCTTGCTGCAATACCCTATCAAACGTTGCTTACGTATTTCTGGAGAAGGGTGAGTAGTTTCATCATAATCGATGCCCCCTGAGGTAAGAGCATTCATATTACGGTCAACTAATGTCATGAGATCAAATGCCTGTATAAGGCCCTGCAGTGAATACGGTGATTTGCTGATAATTACAACTGCCATGGAGTCAGCTTGAAATTCAAGCTTCGATGTATATCGGTTAAACAACTCTTCATTTGCTCGGAAAACCTTGTCGAAATCTCCGGTTCTATAGGAAATATAAGTTCTGAGTGAATGATTAAGCATATAATGGCTTAATTCGTGAGCCATTATTCCCGCAATTGTGGATTCGTCCTGCAAATTATCAAAAAGCCCGATATTTATTGCCATCACTCCGCCGGGGCTCATGGATGCATTGAAATGGCCGTCTTTCATGATAATAATGCGGAACAAGGAGTCATTAGCAATTTCGGGAGGAGCAATGAGTCTGAATATCTGATACAGGTATTCCTCAAGTTCAGTCCAGTTAGTATAATAATTATCCTGGAAGAGTGTTTCATTCAAATCATTTGCCGTAATAGCCGCATGATAGTAGGACATATTCTTATAAATCCCGGTTTTATATTCTGCCGGACACCTGTCATATATGTTCTGCATCATGGTTGTTGCTTCCGGCTGATTACCAGTATTATTGTTTATTTGCTGAAGAAAGGGCTGAGCTCCGGCAATGAATGTTATGAGAAGGAAAATAGAATTAAGCAGATTGGATTTTTTTAACAGAATATGTTTCATAAAACGGTTTATACAATTAAAAAATTGATTTTGATGCTTAGTTTTTTTGTTAAAATAAATTACTGTATTTGAAGGTTAAAACTGTTTCTTGTTATTCTATATTATTGATTATCAATCATTAACTATCAAATTAATAAGCAATTGATAGAACGATAAGCAAAAGTACAATAATCATTAAATAAGCAACATTAAATACCAACTATATTATTACCATTTCAGAACCGTAGGAAGATAATTTGCATACAGTCGGAACAATATTAGTATTTGGTTTTTAAAAACTTATCTCAGTTTGCCAAGTTATCCTGAAAAGCCCATTTTTGCACTTTAAAAATTCCTACTTTTACCTGTTTTCAAATAAATACCAATGACTTCAGAACCTGAAACACCTTATATCCGCCCTACATGGGACGAATACTTTATGGAAGTATCACGCACCATTGCCAAACGCGCCACCTGCGACCGCGGGCGCAGCGGATGCGTAATTGCGCGTAACAAGCAAATCCTGGTAACCGGCTATGTTGGTTCACCGGTGGGATTGCCGCATTGCGATGAAGTTGGCCATTTGTTCAAACAGGTTACTCACGAGGACGGAAAGGTAACGAACCATTGTGTGCGTACCGTTCATGCCGAGCAAAATGCAATTTGCCAGGCTGCCAGGCTTGGAATTTCCTTGGAAGGAAGTACTTTGTATTGCCGCATGACTCCCTGCCGTACATGTGCCATGCTGATTATCAACTGTGGAATCAAGCGGGTGGTCAGCGAGTTCAGATATCATTCGGGTTCCGAATCGGAAGGCATGTTTGTTGAAGCCGGAATCGAACTGGTATATGTAAATGAAGAAGTGCTGCACTATGCCAAACAACAGGTAGATAATATTGATCCGGCGGAAACGGGGAAGTAGAGGTTTAAATCTCAAGTATCTTGCTTCAAAAATTTGTATTTTAGCATAAACTTAAATGATCATGATAACAAAAGAAAAGCTAAAAGAACATATTGAAAAGTTCCCCGATGAAATGTCAATTGATGACTTAATAGACAGATTGATTTTTGTTGAGAAATTGGAAAACAGGATTTTAAAATCGAAGAATGGGGAAACCAACTCTGATGCAGATCTCAAATTAGAAATGGAGAAATGGTTCGAATAAAATGGATTTCGTAAAATATTTTATTTTGAATTAATATAGTGCCAGTCTTACCCGGCAATCAGTTTCACCGACGAAGCTTTAAAGTGCACCCAAATCTTTTTTCCTTGCAAAAGTTCCAGTTTCAGTGCCGATTCGCGGCTGATTTGAGCGTGTAAAGTTATCCCGATATCAATCACTACTTCCATTCCCGAGCGCGAAGGATACATATCTGTTACCAAACCTTCGAAATTATTCAAAGCACTGCTCTCGAATGTTGTGGTTGAAAGTAAAATATCTTCGTTTCGGATAAGTATATAACCAGTTTCGGTTTCAGAAAAATCACTGATAGCAATAGAAACATCTTTTGCCGGCCAGGCAATTAATTTCCCGTTCCTCTTTTCGATATTGACTTTAAAAAAATTCCTGATTCCTGCAAAGTGCGCCACAAAACCATTTACTGGATTGCCGAAAACTTCCTGCGGAGTACCTGATTGTACTATACTTCCCTGGTTCATAATGGCAATGCGATCGGCTAATGAAACAGCTTCGTCGAAATCGTGTGTAACATGAATAATGGTTTGTCCCATGCGGTTAATCTGCCGGAGCAAAGCACGAAGTTCTGACCTTAATTTGCTGTCGGTGGCTGATAATGGCTCGTCGAGCAGTAAAATTTTTGGTTTCTGAACCAATGCCCTGGCTAGTGCAACACGTTGTAATTCACCACCCGATAAAGTTGATGGTCTGCGGTTCTGAAGTTTTGAAATTTGAACTAATTCGGAGATTTCTCCAATAATTTTATCCTTTTCTGATTTTGATAAATGTTTGCCTTTCAAAGGATAGGCAATATTTTCTTTTACTGAAAGGTGGGGAAAAACAGCATGATCCTGAAAAACAATTCCGATACCACGTTGCTGTATTTTCTCGTTTGTAATATCTTTTCCGGCAAGGAGTAAATTTCCGCTTTTTATAGAGTTAAGTCCCGCAATTGCCTCAAGTAACAGCGATTTTCCTGCCCCCGATTCACCAAGTAGTATAAAGTATTCGCCATCAGCCACGCTGAAATTAATATCAGAAAGACTGAAACCAGGGAAGGAACATGATATGTTTCGCAGTTCAAGCATGTGGTGTGGCTTTTTGTTCCTTGTTTCGTGCAAGCATTCGCAGAGCAATAAATACAGCAAGAGAGATCATGATAAAAAGTACTGAAACCGGACGCGCATATTTTAATCCGAACGCACCAAACCTTTCGTAAATCAGGATTGGCGTAATCATCGGATGATATGCAACCATAATTACAGCACCGAATTCACTCATACCTCGGGCAAACATCAGGATAAGCCCTGAAACGATACTTCTCCATGCTAATGGAAGCGAAATAGTGAAAAACACTCTTGCCGGCGAAGCGCCCAATGTTAAGGCTGCTTTTTCGAGCCTCACGGGAACACTTGTAAACCCGTCGCGGGCAGCATTTATAAGGAAAGGAAGGCTAACAAAAGCCATTGCAATGGCAATTCCGGCCGGATGTCCTACAAAATTCAACCCTACTGCCGAACCCATTTGTCCCAACACCGAATCGCGTGAAACAAATCCTAATATAGCAATGCCTGCTGCCGAATGAGGAATTACAACCGGTAAATCGATGATCCCTGAAACAAGACTTTTTAAGGGAAAATCTTTCCTGGCGAGCAAATATGCAAGAGGAATGGCAGCCAACGAAAATATCCCAGTTGCCGCAAACGAAACCCAAATCGTAAGTTTGATGCTTTCCTGAACCTCAACATCTTTAGCTGTCGCAAATAGATCCGACGGGCTTGTTGAAACAAACATTCCAACCAGGGGCGCAACAATAAACAGCAGGATAAGTGCAGCTGCCAGGGTAATTGCGAGTTGGAATGGGGAGAAGTGCTTCACTTTAATTTATTGGTTTAAAATATGACAAGGCGACAAGGAGAGGGATGAAAAAGAGAGGGGAGACAAGGAGAGGGGAGACAAGGAGATGTAACGAATGAATTTTGGTTTGAAGTTGACAAATAAGGAAGCGATCAATAATAGAACTTCGTAATTCACACTTCATAACCCGACCATTTCTATTTCTTAACAAATGGTTTCAATTGAGCTGGTACTTTATCGTAATTGACAATTTTCATTGGAACAACTGATGGCTGCCCGTTACGTGCCATAATGGCCTGACCTTTATCTTTTTGCAGTAAAAACTCTGCAAAAGCAATAGCAACGGCTTTATTGGGAGCATTTCGCAAAATGGTGAAACTGTATATCATAGGTTCGCCGGTCATGGTTTGTTTTTCGCCGGGTTTGCTGCCGTTGATTTCAACTTTGGCAATGGAATATTGCGAAACAAAAGCAGGGTTTTTCAGATTTATAGCATCAGGAAGTATAAGGTATTTCAGCTTATGTTGCACGGCCACACTGCGATACAGGAAAATGTAGTCAATGGTGTTCGTCTCGATTAAAGCCAGCAAATCGGTTTCTTTGGGTCGCATAAAAGCTTTGTCTTTTGCAGTGAATTTACTGTAAAGACCAGGTTTTTTATAGTGCTTTTCAGCTAACTGAAGCGTCATTTCGGTCCGGTAACCGCAAGGATCGCTGTTTGGATCGGAACGGCCAAAAGCAACATCGGATTTTAAAAGGATATCCATCCAGTTATTTGCATTGATTTGACTTGCATATCGTGATTTCTGGGTATAAACAATGCAAAGTTCATTACTGGCAAATTTAATATTGTAGTCTGCAAATTTGGGAATCAGCATTTTATCAATAACCGCATAATCGGCAGATGCCATAATATCGCATTGCTTATCCAGATCGGTGATTTTGCGGGCCGATGCCACCGAACCTCCCGCTTCCATCATGATATTTACTTTTGGATGAAGTTTTTTAAATTCTGCTGCTATTTCCTTTAAAGGAACTGAAAGGCTTCCGGCATGAAAAATAACCAGATCGCCTGATAGTTGCATTTTATTCTGGCCAAAGCCCGAAAATGAAAATATCGCGAAAAGGACTAACAAAACAAATATCCGTTTCTGAAGCGGGATTATGGAATTCATCACTGATTTTTTTACAAAAGTATGGTTTCGATATGTATGTAACTGCATGTCGCAGATATTTTTTTTCTCAGGATGCATTCAAATTCCTGTTTAAATTGAATCAGAAGTTTAGCCTGGCAAGTTCACTTTCCAGCCTCAGGTATAATTCCGGAACGGTTGAATTATTGTAAAAAATAACATCGGCCTGTTCAATACATTTCCCGATATTCTGCTTTGCCGGATCGGTTGATTGCATTTCGCGTTCCTCGTTTTCAATAAAGGTAGAAAATGAAATCCGGTCGGTTTCGGAATTGCGCATTACAATGCGATCGTAACGCAACATAGGATCAGCATCCACAGCCAGAAGCAGGAAATTCCCTTTTTCGCGCAGCGAATCCACTTCACCCGGCGTGCGGATGCTTTCGATAATGCAGTTTTTGCCGGTTAACAACGCTTGTTTGTAAAGCTGGTCGATAATATAGGATGGCGAATAGTCGGCGCGTAATTTATTGGCAACCAATACCATGCTGTCGCGATCAACAGTAAGTCCCTGCCTTTGAATTTCCTCAATTAAAAATCCCCTGACCGAAAAGTGTACAAATCCCTTTTCTTTAACAAGGTATTCAACTATGGTTCCTTTTCCTGCGCCTAATGTTCCGGTAATTCCTATGATAAGCATGGTGATTGATTAATTTGTGGTTCAAAATTAATGCTATTCCTGTTTCCAGACTAAAACTTATTCTCCCTCAACTCCTTAATCCACTTCCCTCCATCCACTTTTACCGCTTTGTAATTCATGATTTTTTCAAGAAGTATGTTTTCGTCACTTTCTGCAATCAGGTTTGTCCGGTGTTCAGGTTTTACAAACCGCTGATCGACTGAATGATCGAGGAAGGCGAGCAGTTGATCGTAATAACCCAAAACATTAAAAAGCGCTACCGGCTTGGTAATAAGTTCCAGCTGGTTCCAGCTCATTGCTTCAAAAAGTTCATCCAGCGTTCCAATCCCGCCGGGCATGGCAATAAAAGCATCCGAAAGTTTATCCATCACAGCTTTTCGCTCAGCCATGGTTTCAACCACATGAAATTCAGTGATTGCTTTATGAGCCACTTCACGCTCAATAAGGGTATGAGGCATTACGCCAATCACTCTGCCGCCAGCCTGCATCATGGTATCGGCAATCTCCTGCATGAGACCTACATTACTGCCGCCGTAAACGAGTGTAATTCCATTTTCAACAAAAAGAAGCCCCAGGGCACGTGCTTTTGCAGAATATTCTTCGCGGCTTCCGGCACTTGAGCCGCAAAAAACGC
>CAZBZA010000068.1:0-12291 GCA_964495865.1 uncultured Lentimicrobiaceae bacterium | reverse complement strand
CCGGAACCAGTAAGCAGCAGTTATTGTGGGAAGTGCATCTGCTGTTACGGAAATCAGCGCCCCCTCCTACCGATGGTTCTTTGTTTACTACACCGGCCCGGCAGTTTCGTATGCCTGATCTTGATCATTCCATTGTTGATGATGCCTTTGATGAAATTGAATTGCTGGGATTCCCGGTAACAATGGGCTATTTTGATTTATTGCAAACCAGTTTCCGTGGCGAATTCCGGGCACAGGATATCGCCTCGCATGTTGGCGAAACGGTCCGAATGCTGGGATCACTCGTTACCATAAAATATGTTCGGACCATCCGAAACGAGATTATGCATTTCGGAACTTTTTTTGATGTGGATGGAGAGTTTTTTGATACCGTTCATTTCCCTCAATCATCAAAACAATACCCGTTTAAAGGCCGTGGTGTGTATTTGATAAAAGGAAAAATTGTGGAAGAATTCGGATTCCCAAGTATTGAGGTGGAGAAAATGGCAAAACTGCCGTTTGTGAAGGACAGAAGGTATTTGTAAAAGGGAGTTAGGTTTTTGGGGGTAGGATTTAGGGATTCACCTCAACATCAAACTGTAATTGATTTTAAAAACTCGCTGGCTGTCATAACAGGTATTTTACTGTCTTTAAAGTCTGATTTATTTCTTGTAACAATCAGTTTCTGATCATTTTCGATAGCTGTAAAATATTGTATAGCATCTTCAAAATCTTTGAAATCAGAGTTAAGCGCCAGATCAACAACCTTATTATCCAATGGTAAAACAGCAACAATGACCTTGAAATTTCTTAAAATCTTACGTGCTTCCTGATCATTGGTAAATTTTGATACTATATAATGGGTATTAGCAAGCGATAACGCTGAAACCGAGAGTTTGACTGACTTCTTATCTGCTAATGAGAATAGTTCTGCAGCTTCAGCATAGAAAGGATCTCTGGAAGCTAAAAGGTCAATTACGATATTGGTATCAAGCAGAATATGTATCATGAGTATTTTTGAGTTAAGAATTCGGCATAATCCTTTTTATACTCATAGTTATCTGGTAATCTGATAACTCCACTAAGGCTTTTAACCAAAGGAGTTATCATGATTTCCTCACTTTCGGGTTTGGAAACAACATCCAGGTAGTTTTCAATCATTTTTGAAAGGCTGGTTTTGCGCTGTTTCGCATAATTTTTAGCTCTGGAAATCACATTCTCATTGAGCTTTATTGTCAACTTAGTATCCATCCTATTTATATTATCCGTACAAATATAATATATTTATACGTACAAAACAAATTAATTATTTTCCCTTTCTTACTTAAATATTCGTTGAAGTAAAAAAAATCACAAAAATGACATTAAAGGACAGGAAGTATTTGTAATGCATTAGACCACTAACTAATCTGGTTTTATATTAAATTTGCAAAAAGAAAAATAGTATGGCATCAACAGAAACCGCAATTCTGCAATCAGATTCAAAAGAAAAGATTAAACTCTTGCTAAAACTGGCTAAAGAATTAGGCATTAAGTCAAAGGTATTGTCTGTATCAGAAGCTGAAGAGTATTATTTATCTTCTGCCATTGAAGAAGGGATGAAAACAGCCGATGCTTCTCGTGATGATGTTATGAAAGCACTAAAAAGATGAAGACGGCTTTCAAAACCAGTTTTGTTCGCGATTTAAAGAAGATAAAAAATCAACAAATTCTTATACTTGTCAGTAGCTCAATTGAAGCAGCAGAGAAATGCCAAAGCGTAAATGATATTTCAAATATCAAACAATTAAAAGGTGCGAAAAACCATTTCCGCATCCGGATTGGAACGTATAGAATTGGTTTAGCTTTAGAAGATGATAAACTTTATTTTGTGAGATGTTTACCAAGAAAAGACATTTATAAGTTATTTCCATAAAGAGGATCAGCTAATACGTTAGAATTTCGTTTAAGCCAAGTTTCACAACATCAAACTGTTTCACCGTTATCTCGCCTAACTTCCTTATCAGTCTTTGGCCCGAAATAGTTCTGATCTGAAAAGTAATAATTTCCGAGTCCACTTCAAGTCCGTTTACTGCATCACTATTGAGCACCAGGCATCCTGAGTAATTCTTGATTTTCGAACTTAACGGACAAACAATACACACTTCCAGGTTCGAATTCATCGCATTGCCACTCAACACAACTACAGGTCGGATGCCACGTTGCTCACTGCCTTTAACCGGATTAAGATCAGCCAGCCAGATTTCGCGCTGCTTCATTCTTCCGAAATTATTTTCAAGTAATCTTCCAGACCTTCTTCGGTCATTAAAACCTGCTCTTCATCACCGGCAGCTCTTCGGAAAGAATGTGCATATTCTGCCTTTTTCAGCTTTTCAAAATAAGCCGTTAATGCTTTTTCTATTATTTTGTTCTTCGGCAGTTTCAATTGCGAAGCATAAGAATCAAGTGTAGCCATCAGCTCCGAAGGCAGACTGCTTGTGTAGTTTATTGATCCCATTTGTTTTTTTAATACAAATATACATCTTGAATATGAATTATACTTATAATTATATGTATATTATTATAAAATTGGCTCTTACCATGTATGATTAAAAATTCGGTTGTGTTAAAACTTATACCGACTTTATTGTTGGTTTACATCAACATACTGGTTCTCTGCAAAAAAGTATAGTTGTTGTATAAATGGTAAATTGTTGTGAAATCTGATTCCAGAAGCAATGAAAGGGAGAAAATGGCGAAACTGCAGTTTGTATTAAGACAGAAGGTATTTGTCACGTATAACTTACGTATTATTAAGGTTTTGATTTAAATTTGCAAATAAAAAAACACTGTGGAAGTAGGAGAAAACACATTCTACAACAGTTAAGATATTTCTGACTTAAAATTGATAGAAAATCACTAACGGCAACAATTAAGATTTTAAACTCACTACAAAAAACAACTATCATGAGCCTAAAACCCAGATCTCAAGACGTTAAAGCACTAATAAAATTTGAAAAGGACGAGCTTTACTTACTTCAGGATAACACCTGGCAAATGGCTGAATCATTTGGTTTAGATAGACGCATCGCCAATCTGACAGGAAAAAGAAAAGTAGGATTTTATATGTGGGATTTGGAATGTTTAGAGATGGTAGCTCGCGATATACCGGCTTCAACCGAAATAAATAAAACAGTAGCTGAAAGCCTTTACGGAAAGATAAAGAACGCTATAGATTTTATCGATAATCAGAAATAACGATTTAGAAAACCTTTGGAAATCCATGAATAATATTGATTTAGAAAAAAGAATAACAGAAATAATAATTGAATTATTACTTGCCAAAGGCTATGTGTGTTCAACTGATGTAATGATAAAATTAAACTACCTGGCTCAAACTGATTATGAAAACTGGCGATTTGGAAAAGTTGAATGTCTCGAAAAGGTGTGTAAAACCAACCTCAACAAACTTAAAACAATCAATAAAATTATAAGGAACGTTTCCGTAAAAATGAACTTGAAGCCTTCGAGGACCGCTTACAATCAATATGGAAAAGGCCCAAAGAAACGGTTGCAGTTTTGTAAATCGGGAGATGAAAATATAGAGAAGGCATATTCAACTCATTATGTTGCTGTAAAACAGCATGATGATCAGGTTCAAAATTAAACCAACAACTTCACATCACACTTTCCGGTTTAAACCCGCAATACGGGCAAACCAGCCAAAGGTTTTCCATCCGGCTGAAGCAATTCTCACACAAAATAACCTTTTCGGTCACGGGTAGAGCGGTAGCACTGGTTTTCACGGTAAAAGTTTCGGGGATTTCGCGCAGGAAACTTGATTCATTTCCTTTCTCGGTTATAAGAAAAAGCTTGTCTTTTGCCCTTGTAATGGCGACATAAAATAACCTGCGTTCTTCTTCCAGGAGCAGATCGCGGTTGGCTTGTTTTATAATCTGGAAAATCCGGTCTTCGAGCCATATGTCAGGAAAACCGCCATACCCTTCGGTGAGTCCGATAATAAAAACCACTTTAGCTTCCAGCCCTTTAGCGGCATGGATTGTTTTCCCCTGAACCCGCATCCCTTCATTTCGGAACCTCGAAAAATACGGGGCAAACATTTTGCTTCGGCGGTACAGGAATAAAACATCATCAAAAGTATATCCTTCGGAGTATAGTTTATTTACAGTTTCCACACAAAAACGAACGTTGTCATCGTCGTTATCCCCGGCATATACCACTATTTTATGTTCCGATTTTTTTGAAGCAATAATCTCTTTATCAATCTTATACTTGTTATTTCGGATTACTTCGTTGCTGGCACCCACAATATGTTGCGTACTCCTGTAATTGAGGTTCAGTTTGAATATTTTCGAGAAGGGAAAATGCTTTTCAAAATCAATGATATAGCTCACATTCGACCCCCTGAAACCATAAATACTCTGCCAGTCATCGCCAACACAAAACAATTGGGTCTTTTCAGTCAAAAATAGCTTCAGCAGCTCAACCTGCAGGTTGTTCACATCCTGAAATTCATCCACCAATATATATAGGTATTTCTGTTTGTATTTATTAGCGATATCAGTATAGTTTTTAAACAAAGCGATAGTTCGGGATATCAAATCGTTAAAATCAAGATACGATTTATCAACACAATACTCGTTGTAAAGCTTTACAATAGGAAAAGCAAGTTCGTAAAAACTGCGGACCCTTTCATGCTGGTCGGCAGCGGCATGAATCGCAATCTGATCCACATCAGTACTTTCAACCTTAAGCATATCGGTAATCCGCATCACCTGACCCACGAAATCCCTTACATCATCATAATATCCATTGAATTCTTCCTTGTAAGTTAAATCTATATCTTTATGATAATTGGCTGGGAGGCGGTTTTTAATAATTTTGTCAAGGGTATGATTAAAGAGGGATGAATCCTTGGTCATAGCTTCATACGTCTTCACATAAAGTATTTTACCTTTTTCGAACTGCTCTTCTTTTTGCCGTGTGGAGTAACTTTTATCGCTCACATGCTCGATATACAGGTTGGCTTCGGGAATATAAAAATCGGGTCGAAAATAAAAGTCTTTCACATTGAGTAATGGTTCATACTCATATTTTATACTATGCCGGAAGAGCCAGTCGGCTATGTACTGTTCGGATTTTGAACGCACTTTAGTACCATCAAGGCAGGTGAAATATCGGCCATCCCTCACAGCTACATTACTGAACTTACTCTCGATGTGGATTTTATCAATAATGTAATCAAGTATATACCGCTTAAGCTTTAGTAAATATTCAGTATCAGAACAATGCGCGATAAGCAGTTTATGCACCACTTCGAAAACAGTTTCCGGAGCCATAAACCGGTTAAGATCATCTTCCTCATTCCGTTTCTGGTCGCTGACAATCCGGAATTTATTATCAAATTCATTAACCCCGTCAGTCCTCATTATTGCGTAACAAAGGCTATGAAAAGTCCTGACAGTTAAAGCATCAATCCATTTGTACTGTTTTTGAAAATTAAACCGCTCGAAGTCAAGTTGCTGCTTCGTGAGTTTTTTATTGCTGAGAAGGGTTTTGTAGGTTTCGGATTTATCGGCTGAAAGTATGAGCCTGTCAACCATTTCGTTAGCCGCATTTTTTGTAAACGTTACTGCTAAGATGGAGGAAGGACTTACACTTTTTTCTTCGATCAGATAAATGATCTTTTGGAGCAAAGTTTTAGTTTTGCCCGACCCTGCTCCTGCCAATACCAATACTTCCGGGTGTGTACTTTCAACAGCTTCGCGCTGGTTAGGATTCAAATTTCCGAGGTTGGCAGTTTTAATTTTCAAGATATTTGTTCGTGTTAAAAATATCAGCAATTACCCAAAAATTTCTCTCAACTCTTTATTGCTCAGTTTTCCGATCCAGTTTTCGCCGGTAGCAACCGAAATATCGGCCAGGTGCTTTTTATTCTGGATCATTTCATCAATTCGTTCCTCAAAGGTATTCTTTGTTATGAAACGATGCACCATTACATTATTTTTCTGCCATAATTTGCCCCACGCGGCAGGCGATTGCTATAATCGATATTATTGAGTGAGTTAAGCCATTGTTCGCCCCACCAGGTTTTTCCGAAAGTTGCAGCCATAAATATCCTGAAATAAAACTCAAATTTCCTAAAAAAATATAAACATGATTTATTTGTTGAAAACTATGCACTCTTTCTTAATAAGTTTCAAACTTTGGATTAGCGGTACTGAAGATTTAATTTTCGATAGAAGCCTTACTGAATTTATTCTACTTTTGCGCTATAACCGCATACTATGAGCGATTCTCTTTCAGAATATACTAAACGCATCACCACCTATTCCGCTGAAAAACAGAACCTGGATAAGAAACAGAAGAATCTGCCTATGCTCCGGCTTGGGTTATTTTTACTGTTTGCTTTCCTGGTTTACCGTTATCTTACGATACAATCACTTTGGTCGGGGATGCTTGCAATTTCAGCTTTTGCTGCTTTTGTGATACTCAGTTTACTCGACAGCAGGTTTAAAAAACGCATAAAACGCATTCATATCCTTATTCATATCAATGAGAAGGAAGTTAAAGCATTAGCCGGCGATTACTCATCTTTCGATCCAGGAAACGAATTTATTGACCAGTCGCACGATTATACCCACGACCTGGATATTTTTGGCGAAGGATCATTGTTTCAGTTTATAAACCGTACATCAACTATTTTCGGAAAACTCCGGCTGGCGGAATACTTCGCCAATGCTTTCGGACAGAGTGATATGGTGATCGAACGGCAGAATGCAGTAAAAGAATTGGCTAAAATGGTCGAACTGCGACAGAAAATTCAGTTGATATTTCACGACGAAAAAATCACCGGGGCGGATAAAACAGAAATGAGTGACTGGCTTCAGGGTGAAAGCCCGGTGAAAAATCTGAAATTAGTTCGAATACTTGCCTACGGACTTCCTACAATTACATTGACTTGCCTTGCTTTATCCATCGCCGGAATAATTGCCTTTCCTTCCTTTCTGATAGTATTGCAGTTGATGATCGTATTTCTGTATGCCAGGCAAACCATGCAGGTACAGAGTATTATCACATCAAAAAGCAAAATCCTGAACCGCTATGCTCAATGCCTTCAAGTTATCGAAAGCACAAAATTTGAAAGCAATTACCTCACTGATCTGCAAAAGAAAATAGCTGTAGGAAGCAGGCAGAGTCCCTCAAAATCAATACATCAGCTTTCTACGATCCTGAAATACATGGATTCGAACCTGAATCTTTTAGTGTCGGTTATCCTGAATGGACTTTTCATGTTCAACCTTCACCTTTTGTTAAAAGTGGAAAAGTGGAAAATCCTGAATCGCGCCCAGGTTGCTGCCTGGTTCGAGACAATTGCTACATTTGATGCACTTTCGAGCCTGGCAAATTTCGCTTACAACAATCCTTATTTTACTTATCCTGAACTAACTACTGATAATTTCTGTTTCGAAGCTGAAGAACTAGGACATCCGCTTATTGCCCTTGAGGAAAGAGTTGTTAACGATGTGAAAATTAATGGATGGAACCAGTTTTATATTATTACCGGAGCAAATATGTCGGGCAAAAGTACTTTCCTGCGTACTTTGGGAGCAAACTATATCCTCGCCATGGCTGGAGCGCCGGTTTGCGCTAAAAAGCTGCGGTTTTTCCCTATCGAAATTCATAGCAGTATCCGCACAAGTGATTCGCTGGTAAAACACGAATCCTACTTTTATGCTGAGCTCAAAAGGCTGAAACAAATCATTGATGAACTAAA
This sequence comes from uncultured Lentimicrobiaceae bacterium, assembly GCA_964495865.1. GTDB lineage: Bacteria > Bacteroidota > Bacteroidia > Bacteroidales > UBA4417 > UBA4417. The sequence goes on along the minus strand of CAZBZA010000068.1, from coordinate 4,535 downwards.
CAGCGGGAAGCAGAAATTAATACTCCTCGATGAAATACTGAAAGGAACCAACTCAAAAGACAAACAAGCCGGATCTATTGCGTTGATTGAGCAACTTTTACAATATAAATCTGTTGGTCTCTTTGCAACACATGATTTAATGCTTGGCGAACTTGCCTCCCGCTTCCCTGGCCAGGTAAATAACCTGTGTTTCGAAATTCAGATTGAGAATGATAAAATGCTTATCGATTATAAACTTCACGATGGCGTTTGTAAAAACCTGAATGCCACTTACCTGATGAAGAACATGGGGATACTCTTTGAGCCAGATATAAAACCGGTTTAAAAGCAGCATAAACCACTTTAGAACTATCCCAATTTTAAAGTTTTCCATACCGCTTTATTCAGGGCACTATTTCCATGATTTAGTCAATAATTTTAAAATCAGCATATTGTTATTAGCAAATCAAGCTGTTATGTACTCAAAGGACGGGCTTGCTTTATATTCATGTTTTATGTATCTTTGGTTACTTGCAGAGTCAGCAATATTTATATCTGATATTGCTATTTCAGATTCTCAGGTATTTTAGCGATTGAACTTCCGGATATTATTTCTACGAACCTTTTAAAACTCTGTGATATGGAAACAAATACCATCGAAAGATTTGGCGGTCTGCTGAAAGAAGAACCGCTTACCTGCATTGATACTGAGATTCTGCTGAAAGACACCTGTGTTCTGGAATCAGTTTCACCATTTCTGGGCTATTACAAAGTAGCATCGGGACCAACAAAACCCTTGTACCTGTACCTTATGCTGGCAGGTCATCATTATTTTGAGGAAATACAGAGAGCAATTTTACATATCAGGCAAAAAATTGATTTTCAGTTTGATGCAGCATATTCCGAAATTACGTTGCCGGGATATCCGCCATGCGGATCAATCCGGATCAGGCATCTGCGCGAATACGATCAAATTGCTCTTTTACAGCAATATTTCAATGCAGAAAATATCCGATTTAAAAAGAAAACCCATAAAATCGAGAATATTCCTGGTATGATCAGGCTTGAAAAATTTTTCTATCTCGAAAAAACAGAAGAAGATATTTATATCGATAAAATGCAGTTGCATCATGGATATTTTGTAATCCCTGAAGCTATTTCATGGAAGAAATTTGTAGCATTAACAAATGAAGTGAGGTATGACACAGATCTGATTTTTTTTGATGCAGCGCAAGCTTTTATTTTCGAACAGAACAATATTATTGACCTTGTGAGAATTTACAGGGAAAACTTAACTCTCGAAAAGCTTAAAGCGATAAGGGACCGCTATCTGAAACTTTTCGGACAATTTGTCTGATAGGTGAATTTTCAGAAATAAGATCAGGGTATTCGCAATAAACTGTTTTTGAAAGGAAAACTAGATTCATCTCAGTATCTGATTTTTATGATTCTGATATATGAATCAGAAAATCTGTTGATATTTGTTATCATTTCCGCTTAATGCATCCTTTTATATGAGGAAGCAAGCAATAACTTTGTGATATTTTTAATAAAATAAAGAAATGATTCTAATTTATGTCCTTAATTAACGTCAAATCGTTATTTTTACACTCGCAGTCTTTGACTTCAAATATCTTATTGATAAAAATAAAAGAATGTAGTCCCTAAAGCCTAAACATCATATGAATTGGTTCAAAAATATTGCATTTTCGTCTTTGATACTAACAGGAATATTTGCTGCACAAGCTCAGCCGGCAGCTAAAACAAACCTAACATTTAATTCAATTCCTGACCGATGGGACCATGGATTTCCTTTGGGTAACGGAATGATTGGAGTCCTTGTGTGGCAGCACGATGGAATGCTTCGCCTCTCGGTGGACAGGGCTGATTTATGGGATCTCAGGCCAACTGCTGAGCTTGAAAAATACTCCTACAAATGGGCTTACCAACAGCGACTCATAGGTGAATTCGATACCGTTTGGAAAGTAGCCGACGAACCTTACGACCGTGATCCGGCACCAACCAAAATTCCGGGAGCAGCCATTGAATTTGACATCAGGAAACTTGGACCTGTTGAATCAGCAACATTAAATATTGCTTCTGCTATTTGCACCATCACCTGGAAAAACGGAATAACATTCAGTGTTTTTGTTGATGCAACTCAACCTTTGGCACGTTACCGGTGGCAGGGAGCTAATCCAGTACCATTACTGAAAGCACCTGCTTATGTATCTAACACAGTTCAATCGGATGAAAACCAGGTTGTTGGCGGTAGCGATCTGCGCAGGCTTGAATACCCGGAAGGAAAAATTACGACACGAAAAAAACTTACAATTTATAGACAAAAAGGATGGCAAACCTTTGAATATGAATCCGCTGTGAACTATTCAGATGTAAAATCGGGGAATGAGGGATCTTTTACAATCACCTCGCATTACAGTGATAAACCTAAAACTATAACCGCCGGCGAAATTGTTAAAAAAGCAATTAAAACCAGTTTCGATCAGGGCGTGGCCAATCACAAGCAATGGTGGCTGAATTACTGGCAGCAATCGTCAGTTTCAATTCCTGATCCTCAGCTCCAAAAGCAATACGATCTCGAAATGTACAAGTTCGGCGCTGCTTCACGTAAAGGTTCTCCGCCAATTACCCTTCAGGCTGTATGGACGGCTGATAACGGCAAACTTCCTCCCTGGAAAGGCGATTTACATAACGATCTAAATACACAGCTTAGTTACTGGCCTTCATATATCGGCAATCACCCTGAGGAAGGAGCTGTTTTTACTGATTGGTTGTGGCAGTACAAGACTAGTTTTGAGCAATATGCTAAAAAATATTTTGGTGCCGGCGGACTTAATGTTCCGGGTGTAGCCACTTTAACAGGAGAACCTATGGGAGGCTGGCATATGTATTCGCTATCCCCTACTATCGGAGCATGGCTGGCGCAGCATTTCTATCTCCAGTGGCGCTATACCATGGATCGCGAGTTCCTGGCAAACCGCGCTTATCCTTGGTTTTCGGCAACGGCTACATTTCTCGAACAAGTTACTGAAATAAAAAACGGAGTACGTAAGTTGCCAATGAGTTCGAGTCCCGAATTCAGGGATAACCGAATGGAAGCCTGGTTTCTGGATATGAGCAATTACGATCTTGCCTTATGCCTTTTTACCTTTGAAAAAGCGGCTGAACTGGCAATTGAACTGAATTTAAACGCTGAAGCGGAACACTGGAAAGTTATTCTCGCTCAATTTGGCAAATACGATCTGGATGAAACTGGTGGATTAAGCGTTGCCAAAGACTTTCCTTTAAATGAGTCGCACAGGCATTTTTCGCATACTATGGCATTCCATCCTCTTGGTTTACTTGATTTTGACAATCCTGAGGATAAAGAAATTATCGAAAAAAGCATCCTTCGAATGGAGAAAAATGGTTCGTCGCAATGGTGCGGATATTCATTTAGCTGGCTGGCCAATATTTATGCACGCATGTATCGTGGTGATGATGCGGCGAAAGTTTTAAAGATTTTTTCTTCTTGTTTTTGCTCTCCCAATAGTTTTCACCTCAATGGCGATCAGTGTAAAGCCGGACACAGCAGTTTTACATACGATCCATTCACACTCGAAGGGAACTTTGCTTTTGCATCAGGAGTTCAGGAAATGCTCCTTCAAAGCCATAACGGAGTAATACAGATTTTCCCTGCCGTACCATCAGAATGGAAAAATATCTCTTTCGAAAATCTACGGACTGAAGGAGCTTTCCTGGTAAGTGCCCGGAAGGAAAATGGCGTTTTGGATTCATTTACAATTAACGCTCCCGAAGGCGGAATTGCCCGGATCAGGCTGCCATTCCGAACTTTTTTTGTTGGAAGTTCCGAAAAAATGGAACGCATGGAATCCGATAACAGCAAAGAGTTGATCCTTAAATTTGAAAAAGGAGGAAAAGCGGTTATCAGGAATGGATATGAGTAAATCTTCGGGAGTTGTGAAACATTTTTTGTTGCCGGATGTTGGACATACTAAATTATATGTTGAAATAAAACAAAACTAAATGAACGCATACTTCACAAAATTTACGGATAAGCCTTTCGATGAAGCCATTACCCATATAACATCGCTACTAAAAGAACATGGTTTTGGTATTCTTACCGATATTGATGTGAAAGCGACCCTGAAAAATAAGATTGACGTTGATTTCAGGCCCTACCGGATTCTTGGTGCGTGTAACCCGATATTTGCCAATAACGCATTGCAAATTGACAATAAAGCTGGTGTTATGATGCCTTGTAATGTAATAGTTCAGCAACATGAGGATGGCAAAGTTGAAATTACCATTGTAAACCCCGATGCTGCTGCCGGAACAATTAACAACACAGCACTTGAGGATTTTGCCTGCGAAGTAACCAAGGAATTAAGGAAGGTTTTCAGGAAAATCTGAACTAAGCGGCAATTCCGGTTGCATTGCACATCCACTCATTGAGAAAGATGGGAAGTTGCAACGCCTACCTAAATATAAGCTCATTACATATTGAAAGAATTATTTCTTCACAAACCATCTGC
>CAZBZA010000067.1:0-12360 GCA_964495865.1 uncultured Lentimicrobiaceae bacterium | reverse complement strand
AGTCCCATTCCTGTTTCGAGGCTGCGTTCGTCGGCATCAAATTCGGGTGTATGCAGGTTGCGAATGGTTGACCAGGATGGATTTTTAACTCCCAAACGATAAAAACAAGCCGGAATTATGTGCGAGTAATAGGCAAAATCTTCAGCTGTCATGCGCTGATCAAGATCTACAACATTTTCAGGTCCGAGGTATTGCTGAGCCAGCGCTTTGGCTTCGGATGTTGCAAGTTCATCGTTTACAAGAAAAGGATATCCTTTATCGATAAACACATCGCACGAACCGCCCATGCTTTCGGCTATGCCTTTGGCAATGGAGGAAATTTTTTCGTGGGCTTTTGCACGCCAATTCTCATCGAATGTGCGGAAAGTGCCATCGATCTTTACTTCCGAAGGAATAATATTGGTGCGCCCATCGGCAACAACACGACCGAACGAAAGAACCGTAGGAACTCCCGGTGAGGCAGCACGACTTACAACCTGCTGCAAAGCAACTATGATATGGGATGCGATAAGAACAGGGTCGATGTTCAGTTCAGGAGTGGCAGCATGGCCTCCCCTGCCTTTTACTGTCAGGTAAACTTCGTCGGTCGAAGCCATATACCGTCCTGGTTTAAAACCTACTTTTCCAACTTCGAGAGTTGGTAATACATGCTGACCATAAATCCGAGCCGGTTCAGGGTTTTTCAACACACCGTCGTTGATCATTGCCAAGGCTCCACCAGGGAATTTCTCCTCCGAAGGCTGAAAAATAATCCTTAAAGTACCTTCAAAATCAGTGCGGACTTCATTCAGTATTTTTGCAGCTCCCAACAGCGAAGCCATATGCACGTCGTGACCGCAGGCATGCATCACGCCCGGGTTCTGCGATTTGTAATCGCAGTCGTTCAACTCATTTATTGGTAAAGCATCCATATCGGCCCGGAGTGCCAGGGTAGAAACCTGGGGCTGCTGGCCTTCTATTTTTGCAACTATCCCGTTTCCGCCAACATTGCGGGTATAGCTTATCCCATAATCATCCAGTGTTTTGCAAATGAAATCAGCTGTATTAAATTCTTTTTCTGATAATTCAGGATTTGCATGCAAATACCTCCGAATACCGATAATTTCGGAAGCATACTTCGCCGCAAGGTTTTTTATTTTTTCACTCAGTGAATTTGTCATAACTTAAATATTAGCGCAGTAATCCTTGTTAAAAAAGGACGGAATCAATTAACAAACATCTCATTCTAAAACTCCCTAATCCCTAAAACCCAACCCCAAAAACCTCCCTAAGTAAACGATTGCATTTCGCAAAGTTTCTTATAAATTCCTTCAACAGCAATTAATTCGTGGTGGTTACCCCGCTGAACGATTTGTCCGGCATTTAAAACAATAATTTCGTCGGCATGCTGAATGGTTGAAAGCCGGTGAGCAATTACTACCGAGGTGCGGTTTTCCATCAGTTTTACCAAAGCATCCTGAACAAGGCGTTCGCTTTCGGTATCAAGAGCAGAAGTAGCTTCGTCGAGTATCAGAACAGGAGGATTTTTAAGCACCGCACGAGCAATGCTGATACGCTGCCGTTGTCCGCCCGAAAGTTTGAGCCCGCGATCACCAATGTTGGTATCATATCCTTTATCCAATCTCTCGATAAATTCGTGAGCATTGGCAACTTTAGCCGCCGAAATCACTTTTTCGAGCGTAACATCCTTCATTCCGAACGAAATATTATCGTAAACGGATCCATTAAAAAGAATGGTTTCCTGGTTTACGATTCCCATCAAACCACGTACATCACTGATTGCGATATCGCGCACATCATTTCCATCAATCAGCAACTGTCCGCCGGTGATATCGTAGAACCGGGGCAGCAGATCGACCATTGTTGATTTGCCACCGCCCGAAGGTCCAACCAATGCAACAGTTCGTCCTTTTGGAATTACCAGGTTGATATTTTTCAGCACAGGCTCCTTATTGTAACTGAAAGCCACATTGCGGTATTCGATGCTGTGTTCCAGATCGCTGATATGAATCGGGTTGGCTTTCTCGACAATAACTTCCTCAGCTTCAAGTATATGGTCGATGCGTTCGAGGGAAGAAGCTCCTTTTTGAATATACGCAGCTGCCTGCGAAATGTCTTTTGCCGGCGGCAACAGCTGCGAAAACACTCCCAGGTAAACAAGGAAAAGTGTAGCGTCGAGCGAATGATCATCCGAAAGTATAAGTCTTCCGCCATACCATAATATTATTGCCGTAACCATAATCCCCAGGAATTCGCTGAGCGGCGATGCCAGGTCGCGCTTGCGTATCATTCGGGTTGCCACTCTTGCGTATTCGGAATTTGTTTTGGCAAAATTATTATAACTGAATTCGATGGCATTGAATGCTTTAATGATCCTTAAACCCGAAATAGTTTCCTCGATCAGCGATACCAGGCTACCCATTTTTGTTTGCACTTTATCGGAAGTACGACGCAGCGATCGACCAATCCTTCCGATCAGAAATCCTGAAATCGGTAATACAATCAACACAAAAACAGTAAGCTGCGGGCTAAGGATGAAAAGGAAAATAAGGTAGGCCAGCAAAGTAACAGGCTGCCGGAAAATGATCTCGATCATTTGCAGGATGCTCCATTCCACTTCCTGCACATCACCGGTAATACGCTGAATAATATCGCCTTTACGCTGCTCGTTAAAATACGATAGCGGTAAAATCAAAGCTTTCAGATAAATTGCATTGCGCAAATCTTTAACTACGCCGTTTCGCAATACGGCTATAAAATACATGGCAAAATAGCGGAACAGGTTTTTAAGGAAATAAAGCGCAACCAAAAGAATACATATATATGCCAGAACCGTAATTTCACTATACTTTGCAATAAGGTCACTGATATAAAAATTAATATTCTGCATGATAGAATCCTGGTTAAATGCAAAGGGAGGAGCCGAAGTAACCGGTTTCGACATTTTGAAAAGTATCTGCAGAATGGGAATCAGTGCACCGAACGAAACCAGTGAAAAAAGGATTACGATTATATTAAAAATAACGTTAATAACTGCATAAACCCAGTAAGGCTTGGCATAACGCATTAGTTTTAAGAATCTTCTCACGAAAAAAGTATTTAAAGAGACAACCCGGTTGTTACTTGTATATTGCGCAAAATTAACATTAAATGAGTTTGATCGGCAATATTTCGTTTGGAAGCTTAGCAGGCAATGTATAAGGTATTATTTATAAAATCAGTACCTTTGCCGCATGGAAACAACACGCCAGCATAAAATTGCACGACTGATACAGAAGGATATGGGAGAAATATTTCAGGCTATGGGCCGCGATAAATTTCCCGGCAATATGATTACCGTTACCAAGGTTTATATTTCGCCCGATCTTTTTCTTGCGAAAATTTACCTCAGCCTTTTCGGAAAAACGGAGAAACAGGAGCTTTTGGCTCAGATAAAAGAACACCGCAATGAAATCAGGCTTAAACTCGGGAACCGGATCCGCAACCAGGTTCGGTCCATTCCGGAACTCGATTTTTTTATCGATGATTCGCTCGATTACATCGAAAATATTGATAATTTGTTGAAAAAGAGTTAGAAGTCCGAAGTCGGAAGTCAGAAGCTGGAAGCCTGTAGCAGCAAACACACAATTGAAAATTTTTACTTCAGCCTGTCACCGTTACGTTTCTCAAAAAGTTGCCCGGATCCTTTCTCATTGATAAAAATTAAAATTAATATCCTGAAATAAACATGCAATACGATCCTATTAAACGTTCGCTTGGCAGCGTTTTCAACAGCACCCCGTTTTTACGAAAAGTATTTTACCGCCTGCTCGACCTGTTGCTTTTGCGGTCGTGGCACATACGGCGCGAAATTAAAAAATGGGCTTCCACAGCGCCTAAAGATGCAATGATACTCGATGCAGGATCAGGATTCGGGCAATATGATTTTTATATGTCGTCGAAAAATCCAGGATGGAAAATCAGGGGCGTTGATGTAAAAGAGGAACAAATTGCCGATTGTAATAATTTCTTTAAACAGATCGGCAGAAAAAATGTAAGTTTTGCATACGCTGACCTCACTGCTTTTACCGATGCATCAGCTTACAACCTTGTGCTTTCCGTTGATGTAATGGAACACATACTGGAAGATGTTCAGGTGTTTAAAAACTTTCATGCTTCGCTGAAAACCGGCGGAATGGTGCTTATTTCGACTCCATCGGACCAGGGTGGAAGTGATGTTCATGATCATGATGAGGAATCCTTCATCGAAGAACATGTACGCGATGGATATAATATCAACGAGATACAGGAAAAGCTGAAACTTGCCGGTTTCAGCCGCACCGAAGCACGCTATCAATACGGTAAACCAGGTCAGTTCAGCTGGAGGCTTTCGATGAAATACCCTATCCTGGCTTTAGGGAAAACCAAATTATTCTTCATTGTATTGCCATTTTATTACCTGATCACCTTTCCGGTTTGCCTTGTTTTGAATTATATTGATGCAACAGCAGATCATAAAACCGGAACCGGGCTGGTAGTGAAAGCATGGAAATAAATGCCTTTTAAAGGCTTAACCAGAAACGGGAATTGCATCGGCTTTTTATTAAACCGGATGCGCCTAGTTTTTACATTTATTTGCTTTTAATCCTGATTACCTAAATAATTCACGCTTTGAACCTCCCGTTTTTCATAGCACGCAGGTACCTCATTTCGAAGAAATCGCACAATATCATTAATTTGATTTCGGGCATTTCGATGGTTGGCGTAGCCGTAGGAACAGCGGCTCTGATTATAGTGCTGAGTGTTTTTAACGGGTTCGAATCGGTAGTAAAATCTCTGTTTTCGGTATTTGATCCCGATATTGAAATAACAATCAAACAGGGGAAAACTTTCCATCCCGACCAGGTTAATGAGGACCAGATCCGTTCGTTGCCGGGCGTTATCAATTACACCCAGGTAGTTGAGGAAAATGCTTTGCTTTATTACAAAAAACAGCAATACCTTGCTACTATCAAAGGCGTTGATTCCCTTTACCAGCATAACAGTCCGCTCGATTCGCTGCTGGTAACAGGCGAAATGATTTTGCAGGACGACAGTCTCGATTTCGCCGTTCCCGGTTATGGAATTGCCTATTTTCTGGATATTGACATGAATGCGCCCGACAACTTTATCTCGGTATATATCCCAAAACGGAAAGGCAGCATTACAGGCTTACCACAGGAATCTTTTTACAGTGAGTTGATCCAACCGATAGGTATTTTTTCTGTTCAGCAGGATTTTGACGACAAGTATATGCTGGTTCCCCTTCGGTTTGCACGCAGGCTTCTGGATTATTCTAATGAAGTTACAAGCATCGAGATACGCCTTGCCAAAGGAGCCGACTCCAAAAGCATACAGCAAAAAATTACAACAATGGTTGGTCCTGAATTCCGGGTCCAGAACCGTTTTCAGCAGCAGGAAGTCCTCTACAAGATAATGAAAACCGAGAAATGGGCTGTTTTTCTGATACTTACTTTTATACTTATCGTAGCATCATTCAATGTGGTTGGCTCGCTTACAATGCTTATCCTCGACAAGCAAAAGGATATCGGAATACTTCGCAGCCTTGGAGCGCGGGATGCCACCATCAAACAGATTTTCTTTCTCGAAGGCTTGCTTATTACGCTTACCGGTGCAATTGCCGGACTTTTGCTCGGATTACTTGTTTGCTTCGTGCAACTTAAATTCGGTTTGGTAAAATTGCAGGGAGGCGGATCGTTTATTATGGACTCGTATCCTGTACAGATGATGCTCACTGATTTTGTATATGTATTCATTACAATCGCACTCATTGGCATTGCTTCAGCATGGTTACCGGTTAAGCGGATCTCTGTTATGCTCGGGAAACCCGTCTGAAGAAGATAATTGCAGGCACAAATCCGTTACTTTTTTAACCTGTAAGTCCCTCCGGGATTTTAAAAATCTGTCATTTGGGCTTTAGAAAAAAAATCCTTTTCTAAGCTGATTTATGGCATATTTTTCTCAAAGGGTATGGATAAATAAATATCTTTGTCCCCTGAATATTAATCCATTTAGCAAATTCCCTGATGAAGAAATTTTTACAGCAAAACATAGCCGTCTGGCTATTGTGTGTTTTATTTTTCACTGGTTTAAGCCTGAGTGCAGCCAATGAAATTACAATAAATCCTACGGGCAGTAACAGCACAATTGTTATTGAAAACACGTTTCACCGCATGCAGGTTTCGAATGTCATCAGCAGTTTTAACACGCTGTGGCTGAATACCGAAAAAGGTGAATTTGTTGAGATGCTTGCACCTTCGTATTCAAAAAGTAACGCAATTGGAGCTCCACAGCTGCCGGTTGTCAGCAAGATGATTGAAATTCCGGCAGGAGCAACGCCTGTTGTGACCATAATCAGCTATGAAGTAAAAGAATATAAACTTTCGGATTTCGGTATCTCACAGCAACTTTTCCCTGCGCAACCTCCGCAATCGAAAAGCAGTACGAAAAACGAACCATTTGCTTACAATCAGCAGTTGTACGAAACCAATAGTTTTTATGGCGAAGTCCTTGCCCGCGTTGAGGTTGCAGGATACCTGCGCAGCGTTCAGCTTGCTAACCTGATTATTTCGCCAGTTGAATATAACCCGGTTACAAATACAATTAAGGTATATAATAACCTTGTGGTTGAAATCAACTTTCAGGGTGCCGATAAAGCTAAAACCGACGAAAATAAAGCTAAAACACGTTCGCCATATTTCAGCAGTGTTTACAGAGACGTGCTCAATTACAATGCAGGTGATGCCATGCTCGATACCTTGTCGAAATTCCCTGTTAAATATGTTATCGTTTCCGATCCAATGTTTAAGACTGCACTGCAGCCATTTGTAACCTGGAAAACCAAACGCGGGTACAAAGTAATTGAAGCTTACACTGATAACGCGGCTGTTGGGAATACATTTAATTCAATTAAGGCCTACCTCCAGAACATTTATACTTCTTCAACAGCTACTGATCCGGCTCCGACTTTTGTTTTATTTGTTGGCGACGTGGCACAGGTTCCGGCATATAACTGCGGTTCCCATGTTTCCGACTTATATTATTGCGAGTACTCCGGTGATTATTTACCCGAAGTGTATTATGGCCGTTTTTCGGCAAACAATGTGGCTGAATTACAACCACAGATCAACAAAACTCTTCAGTACGAACAATACCTGATGCCCGATCCTTCTTTTCTGAATGAAGTGGTAATGATTGCAGGTGATGATGCAAGTCATGAATTAACCTGGGGCAACGGACAGATAAACTACGGAACGACCTATTATTTTAACGAGGCTCATAATATCGTTTCACACACTTACCTGCAACCGGAACCGGCCGGGGGCAATTATTCGCAGAATATACAGAACGATATCAGCAACGGAGTTTCCTATGCAAATTACACTGCTCACGGAAGCCCTGATGGATGGGCTAACCCGTCATTCTCCATTTCGGATATTGCCAACATGACAAATGCCGATAAATACTGCCTGATGGTTGGTAACTGCTGCCAGACAAACACATACAACCAGCACACTTTTGGCGAAGCACTTCTGAGAGCTGATAACAAAGGTGCATTAGGATACATCGGTGCATCAAATAACAGCTACTGGGATGAAGATTACTGGTGGGGAGTAGGAAACGGACAAATACTCACCAACCCCACTTACGAAGCCACCGGTTTGGGAGCTTACGACCGCACTTTCCACGATCATGGCGAACCGATTGCTGAATGGTACAGCACAATGGATCAAATGGTATTTGCAGGAAACCTTGCCGTACAGGAATCCAATTCAAGCATGAAACAATATTATTGGGAAATTTACTGCCTGATGGGCGATCCTTCAACCATGGTCTATTTCTCAGTACCACCAGCTTTAACCGTTGATTATCAGCCACTACTTCCATTAGGCACACCTGCATTTGAAATCCAGACTGAACCATATGCCTATGTGGCAATAAGTAAAAACAATATTCTTCATGGCGTTGCCGAAGCCGATGAAAATGGAAATGCTCTTGTACAATTGCTTCCGTTCACCGAGCCTGGTTATGCTGATATTGTTATTACAAAACAAAACCGTGAGCCTTTTATCGACAGTGTTCTGGTGGCTTCGCCTGTGGGTCCGTACCTGGTGCTCGACGAATACCTGGTTAAGGATAACGGGGGAAACAATAATCAGGTTCCCGAATTCGCCGAACCATTGACCGTTGACCTCACCTATGATAATTTCGGAAATTCCGATGCCGTGAATGCAGTATCAACTATCAGTACAAATGATCAATATGTTACGCTTCCGGCAAACACCTATACATGGCCTTTAATTGCCAGCAACGGATCAGCTTCAGCTACTGATGCACTTACCATTCAGGTTAATGACTATATTCCTGATATGCACAATGCATATTTTACCATCACCACCCAGGCTGACACCAGTGTTTTCTCTTCAGGATTCAGTATACTAATTTATGCTCCTAAACTGGTTAACGGAACTGTTACCCTCGACGATGTTACTTCAGGTAACGGAAACGGACAAATTGATCCGGGTGAAACCATTTATTTTTCGGTTCCTACCAGCAATGAAGGCCATTGTACATCCTCAGAAGTAACCACCCAGTTGTTTGTTTTTGGTGATTATATTACATCCAATTCACCGGCTACAAGTATCGGAACTCTTGCTCCGGGAGAAACAGGCAATTCCACTTTCAGCATTACTGTAAGTGCCGATGCACCGAATGGCAGTACATTTTCCGTTTATATTACAGCCACTGCAGGAGCGTATAACTCGGTTTCGAGTTTGTCGCCGGCAGTAGGACCTCAATACGAAGACTTTGAAACAGGTAATTTCCTGAAATACAACTGGCGCATGAAAGGCTCAAAGCCTTGGCTTATAAGCCCGTCGACCAAATACGAAGGTGCTTTTGGAGCTGTTTCGGGTAACGTTAACAATGCACAGAAAAGCGAAATGTATATTGAAGGCCAGGTGCTTTCGGGCGATACCATTTCATTCTTCCGCAAAGTTTCCTCTGAGAGCGGCTACGACTTCCTTAAATTTTATGTTGACGATGTTGAACTCGGAAGTTGGAGTGGAAACAAGGACTGGGCAAAAGTAAGCTATCCTATCCCTGTTGGATTCCATCGCTTCAGCTGGTCATACGAAAAAGATGAAGCCACAATGGCCGGACAGGATGCCGCATGGATCGATTACATCGAATTTCCGCCATTCAGCCAAACTGCATCAGGACCGATTACAATCAACGCACTGGCAAATCCTCCTGCCATTTGCGAAGGCGGTCAGTCGCAACTTTATATTTTCGCCTCAGGTGGCACAGGAGTTTACAGCTATAACTGGACACCGGCCTCAACACTCAATAATGCTGCCGTTTATAACCCGATTGCCTCGCCACTCGAAACCACAACCTACAATGTACATGTTATCAGTTCGTTTTCGACAGCCGATGCAAGTGTTACCGTAAATGTAGAACAAGCTCCGGAAGCACCTGTTGTAACTGTTGAAACTGACCACCTGCTTTCGTCAGCTACATCAGGGAACCAATGGTATAACAGCCAGGGTGCAATTTCAGGAGCTACTGCACAAACATACTACCCTGCAAGCACCGATACCTATTATGTGATTTCGAGCAGCACGGCAGGTTGTCAGTCGAATGCCTCCAACGAAGTTCTTTTTGGATTTACCGGAATAAATACGTTTTCAGAAAATGACTTCTTGGTTTACCCGAATCCGTTCAACGGAACACTCCACCTCGAATACAACCTGAAATCAGCAGGACAAATTAAAATCATACTTTTCAATTCGCTGGGTAATGAAGTTGGAATTATCGAAAAAGGAGTAAAATCTGCAGGCAATCACAAAACTTCTTTCGATGGCAGCCAACTTTCGGCAGGGATTTATTACTGCAAGATTTTCAGCAACGACAATGTGCTGATGGCCAAAGTGGTTAAAAACAACTAATTCGCAACAACTCAACCGTTATATAAATGAAAAAACTCTCAATTGTTTTAGTGCTTCTGATTTGCCTGGCAGCAACATCATTTGCAGGCGACTGGAAGCCAATCCGATCACAACAGGCTGTAGCAGCTACCGTCGAACTTGTTTCGTCTGATATTTCCACATCAGTGATCCATTTCAAACTCGACGGTTTTTACCTTAACGAAGTAAAAACATCGCGTGGCAATGCTTACACTGTTTCTGTCGGTAATTCAACTCCGATACTTGATAAAAATGCTCCTGATTTGCCAAAAATGACCACTTCAGTTATTATACCTGATATGGCCATGATGGATATCGAAGTGGTTTCATCCTCTTTTGTTGAATATCCTGATATGGAAATTGCGCCATCGAAAGGCAATTTCACCCGTGATATTGATCCGGCATCAGTGCCATTTGAGTATGGAAGGCCATACAACGAAGATAAATTTTTCCCCGGCAGCGAATCAGGCTTACGCGATCCGTTTATCCTGCGCGACTACCGCGGACAAACTGTAATTGCATATCCGTTCCAATACAATCCGGTTACCAAAGTATTGAGGGTTTATACCGATATCACAATAAAACTGAAAGTTGTTAATAACAATGGTTATAATGTTATCAGCCGCAGCCAGATGCCAACCCGCATCGACCCTGATTTCAACCAGGCTTATAAAAGGGTTTTTCTGAACTCAACATCTTTTGACTACACACCGGTAAGCGATTACGGTCGTATGCTGGTTATCAGTCACGCAAACTACCTGCAGGCTATGCAGCCTTTTGTTGACTGGAAAAACAGCATGGGCATAAAAACTGAAATGGTTGATGTGGCTACAGTTGGAACAACTTCTGCTGCTATCAAATCATTTGTCGAAAATTACTACAATACCAGTGGACTGACATTTCTTCTGCTCGTTGGCGATGGCCCTCAGGTTCCTACCAACACCACCGGAAGCCTTGGCGGTCCTTCGGATAATGCATACGGCTACCTGGCCGGCAACGACCATAATCCTGATGTTTTTGTAGGACGTTTTTCAGCTGAAAATGTGGATCATGTAATCACTATGGTTGAACGAACCATTGAATACGAAAAACAGCCGTTAACAAGCACAAACTGGTTTGATAAAGGCGTAGGAATTGCTTCCGATCAGGGTCCTGGTGATGATAATGAAATGGACTATGCTCATATGCGAAATATACGTACTGATTTGGTTGGATATACGTTCGAATCAGTTGCTGAACTCTATGATGGATCGCAGGGCGGCGAGGACCTTCCGGGTAACCCATCGCAGGCAAATGTTGCCACCGAAGTAAATGCAGGGCGCTCCATTATGAATTATGTCGGACACGGCAGCGACAATTCGTGGAGTACCACAGGATTTTCAAATACCAATGTCAATGCACTTACAAACAACCACATGTGGCCGTTTATTTTCAGTGTTGCCTGTGTTAACGGGAATTTCGTCAGCGGTACCTGTTTTGCCGAAGCATGGCTGAGAGCTAAAAATGCAACCGGGCCAACCGGTGCCGTGGCTACACTTATGTCAACCATCAATCAGAGCTGGAATCCACCAATGGACGGTCAGGATGAAATGAACGACATCCTTGTTGAAACGTATCCGACCAATATCAAACGTACGTTTGGAGGGATTTCGATGAACGGTTGTATAAAAATGAATGAAACCTATGGCTCGGCAGGTGATGAAATGACTGATACCTGGACCCTTTTCGGCGATCCTTCGGTTATGGTTCGTACTGCCGATCCGTCAGCTATTACCGCAACCCACGAAAACCAGATTTTTCTGGGAAGTACATCAATGGTTGTTAATTCGCCGGTTGAAGGTGCTTTGGTTGCTTTAAGCCTCGACAACCAACTGATTACTGCTGCTTTTGTAGAGAACGGCTTGGTTACCCTGAATTTCGATGCATTTCAATCGCCTGATACCGTTCAACTGGTAATAACTGCGTTTAACCATGTTCCTTATATTACTGACCTGGCAATTATACCGAATAATGGTCCATACCTAATTTACAACAGCAATATAATTACTGATGCAGCTTTCAATAACAACGGCCAGGCCGATTTCGGCGAAACCGTGTTTATGGATGTGGCTTTTACCAATATTGGGGTGTTAAATGCTGACGATGTAACTGTAACTGTTACAACTTCCGATATGTATGTTACTCTGCTTGATTCAACTGATATTTATAATGTTATCCCGGCACATGATACCGTTGCCATGACAAACAGTTTCAGTTTCGAAGTTTCTTCAGATATTCCTGATATGCATGTTGTTCCTTTCCATTTTACGGCAGTTTCGGGCAGCGAAGTATGGGCAGGTAATTTCAGTGTAAC
>CAZBZA010000066.1:1569-12367 GCA_964495865.1 uncultured Lentimicrobiaceae bacterium | reverse complement strand
CCGTAATATCGAACTCGACCGCAAAGTACTTGCCGACCTCGCTTTAAACAACCCTTCAGCTTTCAAAGCTATCGTTGATTTGGTGAAGTAGTCCTTTTGCAATACAACACGAAAAAGCCACCGGAAAGGTGGCTTTTTTGCTTTATCAGAAACCATTCATTTCAGAACAAAATAAACTAACCACTTTCTTGTCCTTAATGGTTTGGCAGGAGTACTTTTCATTTACAATTATTTAACATACTACACTAAAAAAAATATTTAAAATACAGGTATCTTTGCTGCGAAATGAAATTAGTCCGGAAAATATTGATCAGATTTCTCTTGATTTCAGCAGTTCTCTTCTGCTATGGGCTAAATATGTATTCAAGTGATTTCTCCAACCCGTATTGTATAGAGTTTTCAGATGGCAATAGTAATGCCGGAGATTGTGTAGTTTCACATATCGATTCATTTATTGATGATCAGATTCCACAAACTGATAATTATCGTTTGATTTCTGAAGCGCAGACCAGTATGCCGGTAATAACGGATACTTTCATTTTTCCTGATTCCTACTTGCGTATTTGGCAGCCGCCAAAGATTTAACAGTTTAGATTTCCCGAATATTACAAATTCTGCATGAGTAAAAAACGCTCATCGCAGTTTAATTTGTTCATACTCATCCATTTCAGAGAAATGGGGTATTCATCAATTTAAACTCAACACAAAATGGGATTTGACGATCTTTTCGAAAACAAACGTAAATTTCAGAGCAATCGCGGAAATCGCGATTATCCTGAAAACAATAGATATACATATGATTCGCGCTATCCATATTATAGTAACGACAATAATTTTAGCTTGTCGAAAATTCTGCTCAACATCAGGAATACCAAAAAACTGAAACGGCTGATGTTATTTGCGGTTTTTTTTATTCTGGCTATAGTTGCTATCCTTGTCATTGTGCTATTGCCCTTCATTCTGAAACTGTTTAATTATATAAGTCAAAATGGATTGCAGGGTATACTTGAATACATACTTGGCATTGTCGACAAAATATGGAAAGGGTCAGCACAATGATATGAGATATAAGGACAGATCATTTTACCAGCCCTTTTCATCAGGTGCCCGGACTGCTGTTTCTTTAAATCTCTAAAAGTCAGACATTGTGAAGTCCCATTTAAGATTTCTCAGTTTCATCGGGAGTATTTGATATTCATCTGATTGTTTTCAGTAATGCTACTCTGGTCAGCCAGGGAATAAAATTCTACCTGTTGGCATTACCGACAATAGAAACCGCCACAGCTGTTTAAAAGCTACTTGAGTTAAATCTAAACCCTTTTGCAATCCTAGAAACTGTTTGTATTTCTCTGGTTATTGTCTTAATAAACTTCTGAGGAAATATGGCGTTGCAATTTTTGAAATGAGGAAGAATCTGGCAGTTTACTAAAGTAAACAGTTGTAACAAAAACATTAAGTGGAGTTCAGTAACCACTCAAAAATAACGAGGCGCATTCCGAAAAGCCATAAGAGTAGGAAGTAAATAAGTGAAAAATTATGAAAAATCAGGAGATTAAAATGGATGAAATTCAGGACGTATTTAAAAAATGGAAAAAGCTAATAATTTTTGGAGTCATTTTATTGACTTTATTCATTTTTAAACCTTGGGTTCAGATAGGTCCGGGCCAACGCGGAATTGTTCTGAATTTTGGAGCCGTTCAGGATAAAGTGTTAGACGAAGGAATGCACTTCAGGGTTCCGGTAATGCAGCAGGTTGTCCTCATGGATGTGAAAGTACAGAAAGTTCAGACGGATGCATCTTCCGCATCATCCGATTTACAGGATGTAACCTTATCTGTAGCGCTTAACTATCATATTATACCTGATAAGGCAAATATTGTTTATCAAAAAATAGGTGTCGAATTCAAAGAACGTATCATTGATCCTGCGATACAGGAAGTAACCAAAGCCGTGTCGGCCAAGTATTCGGCCGAAGAACTGATCACAAAGAGACCTGCAGTAAGCGCTGCAATGAAAGAAGCTCTTACCGAAAAACTTATGGCATCCAATATTGCTGTTGATGCAGTTTCGATTGTAACATTCAGCTTTTCGAAAGTTTTTATGGATGCTATCGAAGCCAAACAGACAGCTGAACAACACGCGCTAAAAGCAAAAAGAGATCTTGACAGGATCAAGATTGAGGCAGAACAGACAATAGCAGCAGCAACAGCCGAGGCTGAGGCATTGCGGTTACAGAAAATGAATATTTCGCCCGACCTTATCGAACTCAGAAAAATTGAAGCGAACCTTAAAGCAATCGAGAAATGGAATGGAATACTTCCTCAGGTTACAGGCGGAGGCGCAGTGCCATTTATTGGTGTAAGCGATTTACAGAAAAAATAAACTTCCCACATGCAAAATAAGAGACCGTAAAATTTGAGGTAAAAATAAACAGATCTAACACATGAGTTTTCTGAAAATCATGGAACGAAAACCATAATAATTTCACTTTCTGTTTCTGCGGTCATAACCCCGCACCTTTTATTTTAAGGTATGGGAGCGATAATTCACAAAGAAAAGCTCAGGTTCTCAGAAGGTTGTTTGTGGGTTACGAGCCTGGTATTATCGGGCTATTACTTCGTGAGTTTGCCTATTGTACAAACCAGTTTTAATTTTGTAATTCTGAATCAATCAGACTCTCATTGGCACCCTTGGTTATTGAAACAGCTTGCGCAGAAAAAGAATAATCAGTAATTTAACACAAAATTTACCACATTAAATTTAGTCTACATCAAAAACAAAACAGATAAATGGCACACAGAATAAATGCTGAATCAAAGCAATGGCATTCGCATGAAACGGAGGATGTTTTCGGGGAAATCAGAAGCTCAGTGAATGGACTTTCCTTTGCAGATGCAAAGGAAAGACTAACTGAGTATGGCGAGAATAAAATTATCAGGAAGAAGAAAGATAGTCCTTTTAAACTATTATGGCGACAAATTAACAATCCTTTGATATGGGTTTTACTCGGTTCAAGCGCTGTTGCTGCAATTGTCGGAAAAATTACAGACGGATTGGTGGTATTATCTGTTGTTGTTATTAATACCATTATCGGCTTTTTTCAGGAATTTAAGGCAGGCAAAGCTATTGAAGCTCTTAACGATATGATTCCTGAAAATGCAACCGTACTCCGCGACGGCAAAAACTCTGTTATCCCTGTCTCCGAAATTGTTCCCGGCGATATTGTGCAGCTTGCTGCCGGCGACCGTGTACCAGCTGATATGAGGCTGATTAACCAAAAAAATCTTTTAATTGAAGAAGCAGCTCTCACAGGCGAATCATTACCAGTACAAAAATCAATAACACCTGTAGAATCAGAAGCCGTGCTGGGCGATAGGAAATGCATGGTTTACGGAGGTACGCTTGTTTCAGCAGGAACAGCTACAGCCGTTGTTGTTGCAACAGGAATGCAAACTGAACTGGGGAAAATATCGGATATGCTCAGCGAAGCAACAGACCTCGAAACTCCTTTGACAAAAAAACTGGCCGTAATAGGCAAGTATCTTACAATCGGAATTATTATAATTACAATTCTGATTATGATAATTGGTACTTTGCGGGCTACAGGTCAGGGGATTCTGATAGGTTTGGCTTTAAAGGACAGTTTAATATTTGCCATTGCACTGGCTGTAGGTGCAATTCCCGAAGGGCTGCCGGCTGTGGTAACAATTGCACTCGCCATTGGCGTGCAACGTATGGCAAAACGCAAAGCTATCATACGTAAATTACCTGCTGTTGAAACACTTGGGAGTACAACCGTTATTTGTACCGATAAAACCGGAACGCTTACCCGAAACGAAATGACGGTAAATGAACTGTGGACGGTCAAAAATTCGATGCAACTGACAGGAGTGGGATACAACCCCGAAGGTGTTTTCAGGCAAAATGGAGTTGAACTCACTGATTTACCTGATGATATTAACATACTGCTTAAAGATGCCATTTTGTGCAGCGATGCAAGTATAAAGGCTTCCGGAAACGAGTTTAAAATAGCTGGTGATCCTACCGAAGTAGCACTTATTGTTGCAGCAGCAAAAGCAAAAATAGATGCCGAAAAATTGCGTAAAACTCATCTGCGATTAGATGTTATTCCGTTTAATTCGGAACTGCAGTATATGGCAACCCTTATCTGGAAACCGGATACAAAATACATTATTATTAAAGGTGCGCCCGAAGTGATAATGAAGAAGTGTAAAACTCATTTAGGGGGATTACCCTTTGAGCAACAACATATTATATCGCAGGTTGAACAATTGGGTGCAAGAGGAATGAGGGTTTTGGCTGTTGCACAGAAGGAATGGGGGAAAGGTCATACTAATGATTTATCAGATGAGGATGTGATGGATGGATATACTTTTGTCGGGCTTATCGGCATGATCGATCCGCCCCGTGCAGAAGCAATTGAAGCCATAAAGGCTTGCCATAACGCAGGTATAGTTGTAAAAATGATTACCGGCGATCATCATGCTACTGCCCGTTCAATAGGAATTGATTTAGGATTATCGAAAAATGGCGACGTAATTACCGGTGTTGAACTGGCAAAAATGGACGACGAAACGCTCCGTAAAATTGTGCGTGAGATAAATATTTTTGCCCGTGTTGCACCCGAGCACAAACTTAAACTGGTGAAAGCACTGCAGTCAAACAATGAAGTTGTGGCAATGACCGGTGATGGTGTAAACGACGCTCCTTCGCTCAAGCAGTCGAACATTGGTGTGGCAATGGGAATTACAGGCACATCTGTATCGAAAGAATCAGCCGATATTGTACTTGCTGATGATAATTTCTCAAGCATAAGTGCTGCCGTGGAAGAAGGCCGGCGGGTTTATGATAACCTTATAAAATCGCTTGCTTTCCTGCTTCCTACCAATCTGGGTCTTGCTCTTATACTTATTTATGGGATAATGTTTTTCCCGTTTAATCCGATAACGAACATACTTTTATTGCCTATGCTGCCTACCCAGTTGCTCTGGATAAACCTTGTGGCTGCAATTGCTCTGGCTTTGCCTCTGGCTTTCGAAGTTCTGGAGCCAAATGTAATGAAACGGCCACCACGCAATCCTGACGAACCACTTTTCAGCAGATTCGTTACTTTTCGTGTACTCTTTGTTTCAATAGTAATGACAACCGGTGCCATTCTGTTGTTCAACCGCGAATACTCCACCGCTCTTATGAATAATATTTCGGCTGTTGAAGCATTGCGGAAATCTCAGACAATCGTTGTTACATTTGTAATAATGTTTCAAATTTTTTACATGTTAAATTGCCGGTCGCTTAAAGATTCGTTATTTAAAATCGGCTTCTTCAGCAACAATACAATCTTCATCGGAATCGGGACAATACTAGCCCTTCAGGCACTACTCATTTACAATCCGTTTATGCAATCAGTTTTCGGGACAACCGCACTCGATTTACGCGATATACTTATAGCTACCGGTGCCGGTTTTGTGATTTTCCCTTTAATATGGCTCGAAAAAAAGTTTCATTCAATTAATAAATAAACTTCCCGCCTGTCGAAAAAAATTTCATTCAATTAATACAAAATCTAAAAAGCCGTTTAACAATAACTTAAAACTCCAACATCATGAATTGTCCAAATTGTAATGTAGCATTAGTAATGTCCGAGAGGCAGGGAATAGAAATTGACTATTGCCCGACTTGCCGTGGAATATGGCTCGACAGAGGTGAACTCGATAAAATTATTGAAAAATCAAATCAACCGGAAAGTGGAGTAAACTATCCACCCAAACAGGTATTTGATAGCCATCAAAGGCATGATAGTCGCAGCCAGCATGATTATTATAAAAATCAGAAAAGAAAAAGCTGGTTAAATGAATTGTTTGACTAACAGGGGATAGCGGCAGGCAGGACAGGCTAAGTCAGCCTGTCCATTAAATTATATTGGGCCTGCTGAAAAACACAGATCCTCCATATAATCAACAGAATAGAATTTGATATCTATGTATCAAATGCACAGCAATTGCACAATATGAGTTAAAACCCATGCATTTTAGATTTGACTTCGTCGAGCCCTGCGGGGTTCGGTGCGCTGCACCTTTATTTATTGCTTTTAAGGAGGTCATATAAAGCCACAGAGTGGCGTAATATTGGTAGTCTGGCGAAATAGAGTATAATTTAAGGTGCAGCGCACCGGAATAGTAAACCAATCAAAATTTTAGTTAAATTTTTGGGCAGACCCTGATTATCAGACATGTTGTTACCTGAAGTTATTAAAGCCAAACTATAGAGGTAAGGACAATGGTTTGATGTTTTTTTTATTATAATTTGCCCTACTCTATTTTTAATAAACGGCAAACACTGATGAGTACTGAGTTTTAATTATCACGCAGGATAGATCTTATCAGGTTCATATATTATTAATATCGATGGTGCTTTTGAAAGCCATTCACTTTTTGATTCCAACAGTTTTGTCCAGCCTTCAAGACTGATAATTATAAGATCCTGGTTTTCAAACAAGTTAATTCCCGGAGGCTGATCCAGAATAAGATTGATGTGATTGGGGGTATTTTGTTCAATTGCCCGGATTGATTCTCTTACAGACGAATTCTTTATTGATCCAATAGCGTCCAGAATTGTGATCTGAGCTTCTGAATTTGAAATTAACTTTTGTGCATACTTTAACAGGAATTCATCCGTACTGTCAAAAAAGGGAATTAATATTTTTTCTGTTAGTCTAAGATGCCTACCTACCAGAATGCCAACCGGCACTTTGCTTTTCGAAAGTACAATCCGGGTGCTTTCCTCAAACGGTAATTTCCCGAACCACTTGTCTTTGCCTTTAGCCGGGTGAAGTATCCGGTCAGGGGAAATTATGCGGGTCGTAAATCCAAGTATCCTCCCCAATAAACTGCCTTCGTAAATGGACTGTCCCACTCCCAGCAGTAAAAGATCAAATTCGCCCTTATTAGCCACTTCCGTGATGTCAGTCATTATAGTATTCGAAACCTTGAAGAGTGACGTGATTTTCTGGTCCAGTATTTTAGCTTCTTCAAATACAGGAGCAAAACTATCGTGTTCATATTCATCAATCTGCTCCTGGCTAAGTTCCTTGTTTGGCGAAAGGTGTAAAACGGTAATCAACGCATTGTTATTCAGTTTTTTTACAAAGCTATGAGCAAGCCTTAGAAGCACAATGCCTTTTTCGGGTTTGGCAAAAGCAATCAGCACTTTGTACTTGCTCATTTGCGGGATATCTGCCGGAACCGGACTCGTTTTTTTTGCAGAAAACCTGTTTATCAGATTGAGTGTAGGACCAGTCATGAAAGTAGTTACTAATGCCATTATCACCATCATTGAAAATATTTCGGGCGAAAGAATTCCAAGGTCGTATCCGATATTTAATACAACAAGTTCCATTAAACCTCGTGTATTCATTAATGCTCCGATTGACAGACTATCCTGCCAGTTTTGCCCGACCAACCTGGCAGCGAGGGCACTTCCAACGAATTTACCGGTTACAGCAACTAAAATAATAATCCCGGTTATTCCTAATAAATTAAAATCGTTTATCAACCCGATTTGCGTGCGTAATCCGGTGAAAACGAAAAACAATGGCAATAGCAGAATAACAGCAACATCTTCTATTTTTTCGATAAGCAGATTTTTAAATCTTATGTTCTGAGGCATTATGGCGCCTGCCATAAAAGCTCCGAATAATGCATGCAAACCAATGATTTCAGTCAGATACGCTGATACTATTAATGTGCCTAGAAAAATAGCAATCACCGGCTTACTGAGATTTTCGCGCGTTGGATGCAGATCGCCCACACGGTTCAGGAATGGCCTGATTACTTTTAACATAACCAAAACATAGATGACAGCAAGCAAAATAGTAAATAAAGAACTTAGTGCGGATCCTGCCTTGGCAACTGCCACCACGGCTGCGAGCAAACTCCATGCTGTTATATCATCAACTGCGGCACATGTTATAACCATGGCACCCAGTGGAGTTTTCTGAATGCCTCTTTCATGCACAATCCTGGCTAATACAGGAAATGCTGTAATACTCATTGCAATTCCGATGAAGAGTCCGAAAGACAGGAATGGAATGCCCTGAGGAGCATAGGAATTATAAAGGAAATAAGCCAGGCCAAGACCAAGTGTAAAAGGAATCACAATGCTCATCTGGCTAATAATAACTGCATCTTTGGCCCTGTTTTTCAGGGTTTTAAAATCGAGTTCCATGCCGACAATAAACATGAACAGGATTAGTCCGATCTGGCTCAGGAAGTGCAAGTTGCCAAGAGATTGAACCGGGAAAAGTGCTGAAGAAAACACCGGCAGAAAAGCCCCTACAAAAGAAGGTCCCAGGAGTATCCCTGCAATAATTTCGCCAATAACTGCTGGTTGTCCGATTTTAACTGCTAACCATCCCAGGATACGGGCAGCAATTATTATAGTGATGATCTGGGCTAACAAAAGAGCTAACGGACTTTGGATATTGTGCCATAAACTCAACAGGAATCCAGCCATGGCATTGGTTTCCGCAATTGTTTTTGGTAAAACATCTACAGTTTCGAGCCTTTTACCCAGTATAAAAATTCCATAAATCAGAGCCAGGAAACCGCTGACAGTAATAAGATATACGAAGGCAATCTTAAATCTTTTCATGGCATTCGGTTAACTTACACATTCAGTTTTACAGAAAACGGGATAAATTTCCGCACTTTGAATCATTGGGCTAAAGCCCTCATCGAACTGGATATTAGCATTCCCCGATCTGAAGGTCGGGGCAAATGAGA
The DNA here is from genome assembly GCA_964495865.1 of uncultured Lentimicrobiaceae bacterium. Taxonomy (GTDB): domain Bacteria; phylum Bacteroidota; class Bacteroidia; order Bacteroidales; family UBA4417; genus UBA4417. Next base: position 3,566 of record CAZBZA010000066.1, on the reverse strand, counting down.
TGCGAAAATTTATCCCGTTCAAGGTATAAATTATACGAATTAACGCACATCATAAAAGTACGGACCTTCACTTCAACTTATACACTTTCTGAATTTCGGCAAGGGTTTTTGCGAAATCGATATCCAGATCGGTTAATTCCCCTGTTTTCATATCGTAAACCCAGCCGTGCACTGTCGGAAAATCATTTTTCAAATAACTCATTTGCACATAGGATGTTTTGATAACATTTTTGCACTGTTCAATAACATTGAGTTCAACAAGTCTCTTTAATTTCTTTTCTTCATCAGTAATCTGCTCTATTTCGTTGTAATAAAAACGGTAAACATCACGGATGTTCCTGAGCCAGTTATCAATAAGCCCAAACGATTCCTGTTTTAATGCAGCCTGTACACCACCACACCCATAATGGCCGCACACTATAATATGTTTCACTTTCAAAATTTCAACCGAGTACTGTATAACTGATTGTACATTCAAATCAGTATTCGATACAACATTTGCAATGTTCCGGTGCACAAACAAATCACCAATATCCAGGCCGGTAATAATATTAGCCGGCACCCGGCTGTCGGAGCATCCGATATACAGAAAATCAGGCGACTGAGATTCGCTGGTTTCGGCAAAAAATTTCTTGTTATTTGCCTGCTTCAACCATTCCTTATTTTGTTCGAAAATCCGGTTGTATTTTTCTGATTTCATTGTTGCAGCATTTTTTGAAAACTAGTTTTCAAACCTTTTCAATCACCATAGCAATTCCTTGACCGACACCAATACACATGGTACAAAGTGCGGTTTTTGAATTTGAATTTTGCAACTGATACGCAGCTGAACCAACAATCCTGGCACCACTCATTCCTAGTGGATGGCCGAGTGCAATTGCTCCGCCAAGCGGATTAATCCGGGGATCTTTATCTTCGAGGCCGAGTTCTCTTATGCATCCAAGTGCCTGGGCTGCAAAGGCTTCGTTAAGTTCTATAAGGTCAATCTGGTTGAGGTTGAGGTTTAAGCGTTTGAGCAACATTTTTGTTGCCGGAACCGGTCCCATGCCCATTATGCGTGGCAGCACACCTGCTGTCTGCATACCCGAAATACGCGCTAAGGGCTTTAAATTGTATTTTATCACCGCATATTCCGATGCAATAATTAATGCAGCGGCTCCGTCGTTTACACCCGAAGCATTACCGGCCGTAACTGTGCCGCCCGAACGTGAGATTGGTTTTAGTGCAGCTAATTTATCAAGCGATGTAAGCCTGGGGTGTTCGTCCTTATCAATAATTTCGGGATCCGATTTATGCCGGGGTATTGCGACAGGAATAATTTCCCGGGCAAATAACCCGTTGTTTTGCGCGAAGGATGTTTTTTCCTGGCTGCGGTATGCAAACAGATCCTGGTCAGCACGGCTGATATTGTAATCAAGAGCAATATTTTCAGCGGTTTCAATCATCGGATCTACGCCATACTGCTTTTCAATATTTTTATTGATAAACCTCCAGCCTATTGTTGTATCAAAGATTTCGGTATTGCGCGAAAAAGCTTCATTTGCTTTTCCCATTACAAAAGGCGCACGTGACATACTCTCAATGCCGCCTGCAATAATCAGTTCAGCTTCGCCCGCTCTAATCGCCCTGGCGGCCATACCTATTGCATCCATTCCCGAACCGCATAATCTGTTGATAGTAGCTCCGGGAGTGCTTTCGGGATAACCTGCCAGCAAAAGAGCCATACGCGCCACGTTGCGGTTATCTTCGCCGGCCTGGTTTGCACAACCCAGCAAAACATCGTCAATTTCCATCCAGTCGATGCCGGGATTTCTTTCCATCAGCGCCCTGAGGGGAATAGCTGCAAGATCGTCAGTCCGCACTGAAGAAAGTGTGCCTCCATACCGGCCAATTGGCGTACGGACTGAATCGCAGATAAATGCTTCTTTCATTTGGTTTCGGATTTATTTTTGTAATTTCTCAAGTTCCGGTTTTATTAACCTGAAACCGCTTAACAT
>CAZBZA010000066.1:0-1469 GCA_964495865.1 uncultured Lentimicrobiaceae bacterium | reverse complement strand
TTTATTTTTGTAATTTCTCAAGTTCCGGTTTTATTAACCTGAAACCGCTTAACATGGCTTCGGCAAGCAGATCAACTTCTTTCTGCCCGAGTGCAGTCGAAAACATGCACGAACAGCTGTTGGTCATAATTATGTTTTCGTTGTAAAGGTGATTTATAAGCTGCGTCGAAAGTGCATTCAGTTCTTTTCCTTCGTAGGCTTCGCGGTATGTTACAGGAGGTTTGGCTTTCAGATGTATTTTAAACATTGACCCTGATCCTGTAACCGAAACCGGAACTCCGGCTATTTTAACTGCCTGTTCGATCTGATCAATAGCTTTTTGCGTTAAGGCATTCAGGTTGCTCACGGCTTCCTGTCCGAACATTTCCATGGCTATGCGGCCGGCAGTCATGGTAACCGGGTTGGCCGAAAATGTTCCGGAAAGCGGAAAGCGCAGGTTAGGTTCACGAGGGTCAAGTACTTTCATTATTTCTGAACTTCCGGCAATGGCACCAACAGGAAAACCGCCGCCGATTATTTTCCCCAACGCAGTGATATCTGGTTTAACAGCATAGTTTTCCTGTGCTCCTTCATAATTGGTGCGGAATGAAATAACCTCATCAAAAGCCAGAAGCGCCCCGTTTTTGCGGGTCCAGTTGTATAATGCCGTAATATACTCGTCGTTTGCACGGATTAATCCAACGCGATGTGGTACAGGGTCAATAATTACGCAGGCTATTTCATCAGCATACTGATCAAGAAGCGCAAGTGTCCGTTCGGTATCATTAAAAGGGAATATTACCACATCATCCAAAACACCCTGGGGAGTACCACTTACAAGCGGAACTTTGTTGGGCGAATTTAAATCACCCCAATTGGAAGGATTGGCCAATTGGCTTACTTCCACAAAATCGTATGTGCCGTGATAGGCGCCTTCGGCTTTGGCTATTTTGGGCCGGCCGGTAAAAGCTCTCGAAGCCTTTATCATAGCCATTACGGCTTCGGTTCCGGAGTTTACAAAACGGATTTTATCGAACGATGGAACCCTTGCGCACAGCAATTGGGCTAAAAGTACTTCGGCCTGGGTAGCCAGCGTGTAGGCAGTACCGTTACGGATCTGTTCAACCGCTGCATCAACAATAGCCGGATGCGCATGGCCGTGAATAAGCGAAGCCATATTGTTGGCAAAATCAATGCGCTTTACGCCATAAATATCGGTTATGTAACACCCCGAAGCATTGGCAGCATAACTGGGGTGAGGCTTGCGAAAAACAGTATTCCTGCTTATGCCACCCGGTAGTACTTCACAAGCCTGCGTGTATATTTCTTCTTCGGTCAATTTTGAGTTCATGGGTTTTGTGATGAGTGTTTCCATCATTAGAAAATTATGTTAACCATTGGCAAATAACATTACAGAATCTTGAACCTTACAGATGATGTAGTACTCAAGGATTCAGTTTAGCTCCGGTATTTTGCTGAAGGTATTCGAA
>CAZBZA010000065.1:11135-12580 GCA_964495865.1 uncultured Lentimicrobiaceae bacterium | reverse complement strand
TCAGTGAAGTTTACTGCCGTTCCCACACAGGTATTATCATATTCGAAGAGTGCAAGCGGACTGGCTGAAACAGTAATTGTTCGGAATGATTCATTTTCACATCCCAGCGATGTATTTACTGTTAAAATAACAGTATAAGTACCGGCTACAGCATAGGTATGCGAAACATTTCCGTTTGCAGGAGCTAAAATCAAAGTATCAGTACCATCACCAAATTCATAGAAATAGGATATGATCGTTCCACCCGAAGTTGAAGATTGATTGATAAAAAATATCGGGTTATTGGCACAGGTTTGTAAGGAAACCTGGAACAAAGAAGTTGGCGGGGGAACTATGGAAACAAAATGCGATTTTGTATTAACACAACCTGCCGTATCAGTTACAGTTAAAGTAACATTATAAGTAGCTGATGCACCATAAATATGGTAAGGATCAATTTCGGTTGAAGTAAAGCCATCTCCAAAATCCCATATACGTGAAACTACAGCTCCTGCATTTACAAAAGTCGAACTTATAAAATGTGTTGAATCATTAACACAGCCTGGTGAGGATGTAAAATCAACCGCCGGAAGGGCATGCACTATTACAGGTTTAACAATAGTATCGGCACATCCACCGGTATTGCTGACAACAAGTGTTACCTGGTATGTTCCTGGAGCTGTAAAACTATGTGACGGTGATGGTAAAGTTGAAACATTATTACTTCCTGAAGGCGGATCGCCAAAATTCCACGACCAACCGGCTAATCCTCCGGATCCAGCCTGCGACAAATCATTGAATACCACAGGTGAACCGGCACATGAAGTCGCGTATGAGAAATTTGCCAAAGGATTGGGCAATATTGTAATCGGAATTACGATAGTACGTTTACAACTGTCGTTGGTGGTAACGGTTAAGGAAACACTAAAAGTAGCATAGTTCGTATAGGTATGAAAAACCGGGGCAAGGGTAGTAACCGTTAATATCGGACTGCCATCTCCGAAATTCCATTCGGATTTAACAATATATCCGGTAAACGCTGATGAAAGATTAGTAAACTGAACCTGCGAATCTTTACATGCAGGAGTAGAGGATGAAAAATTGGCAGTTGGTTCGGCAACTATCGTAATTGGCTTGGTAATTTCATTTGTACATCCGGCGGTATCAATTACAGTAAGAGTAACGTTATAAGTTCCTGCAATTGTATAGATATGCGTTGGATCCGGAAGCACTGAAGTAACGCCGTCACCGAATTGCCAGAACCAGGAACCAATTGTGGCCAGATTCATAACAACAGCATCAGGTGTAAAAATGACAGCATTATTCTGACAGTTATTCGTGGTAGTAAAATTCACCGGAGGAAGCGGTTTTACAACTACAACCCTGGTAACCGTATCGCTGCATCCGTTTCCTGTACTTACAATCAACTGAACTGTAAAACTACCGGCTGCGGTAAATAAATGATC
>CAZBZA010000065.1:0-11035 GCA_964495865.1 uncultured Lentimicrobiaceae bacterium | reverse complement strand
GCACTATGGAACCGGCTCCGTTAAGCTGCGAAATATCTTCAAATTCAACAGCAGTACCTAAGCAGGTAGGAGTTGTAAAATCAAAATTCGCAACCGGGTTTGGATGAATATCAATATTCTGAGTTGTGGTACCGGTACAACTGTCGGACGATTTTATTGTGAGAGTTACAGGATAAGTGCCGGGCAGTGCATAAACATGGGTAACACTTGGATTTAAAGGAAAATTAACTATTTGCGTATTCCCATCACCAAAATCCCACTCCCAGCGAATAATATATCCGGCAGTTGTACTCGAGAGATTTGTGAATGTTACTGTAGCTTCGGCACAGTTAGAGGTACCGGCATCGAAATGGGCAAAAGGCAAAGGATTTACCTGTACAATTTTTGATAGTACATTCTCACAATCTGATGTATCAGTAACAGTAAGGGTTACAGTATAACTACCCGTTGCAATATAAGAATGTGAAGTGTAAGGCGAATTTGATGTAATTCCGTCACCAAAATCCCATAACCAGGTTTGAATGGTACCTATTTCCATGATTGCTGTATCCGGGCTGAAAAAAATAAGTTCATTAAGGCAAGCAGCAGTGTAAGTAAATTCAATTGGAGGTGGAGGATTTATAACTACTTCTTTTACAATAGTATCGGTACAATTATTAAAGTTGGTAACTGTAAGTGTTACATAATAAGTACCTGCGTTTGCAAACGTATGGATAGGATCTTCAAGGTTTGATGTATTATTTATTCCACTCGACGGATCGTCAAATTCCCAGCTCCATGCAACCACGTTTCCGGCTCCGTTAGCAAAAGAAGCATCCGTAAACTGAACTACCTGGTCCTCACATTTTCCATCGAAGTAAAAATTGGCTATAGGGCTGGGTATCACGGTAACAGGCATCGAAAAATCGTCAGTACACGAATCGGAATTCATAACTGAAAGTGTTACAATAAAAGTACCCGGATTAGGAAAAACATGCTCAGGATTGGGATCTTCGGGGAAGAAAATTGTATCAACCGGTGTACCATCGCCAAAATTCCATATCCAATAACGGATAAAGCCATATATAGTACTCGATAAATCAGTAAATTGAACCGGGTCGTTACTGCAATTTGGAGTAGCGTAAGCAAAATTAGAAATAGGGAGTTCCTGTATGGTAACAACATGGGTAACACTCCCAACAGCACCGCTTGTGTCGGTAATAGTAAGGATTACGGTATAATTGCCAAAAGTGGCAAATGTGTGGGTTGGATTTTGAAGTGTGGAGAAATTCCCGTCACCAAAATTCCAGTCCCAATTAGTAACAGTATTTACATTGGTAACAGATGCATCAACTGTAAAAGTGGTCGGACTTCCATCACAAACACCTGTATATGTATAATCTACGAAAGGTTGTGCCTGTATGTTGGTGAAATTTCCCTGTACTCCCAATATCAGAAGTATCAGGAACACGCTTAGTTGTAATTTGTTTCTCATGAGGAACAAAACATTTAAAAACAGTAATTGGAGGCATGTTTGAACATACCGTTGTCTTTTTTAGTAATAATTATTCAAAAGTAATCAAGTTTTACTATCCTGCAACACCATTTATTCATATTTATAGCTTTAACGTCCATTTGTAACAATTAATTGCCCGAAGCATTAATTACCTAATGAAGAAACTATTGCATTAAACCGGAAAAGCCGCTCTAATGAACAGCTTTTCGCAATTGCATAACTTCACTCAATGTTAAAATGAGTTTGGTAGTTTATCCTTTTCTTTTCCTTCCCAGAATTGGAAATATCAGCATTGATCCCCCAAAAACAAGCATCAGTATGCCTGTCCAGATATTGATATTCCGCCCTAACGAACGCGTATACAATTCGGTATCGTTGATTGTAAAAATACCGAAAGCTGCCAGTATTATTCCTAAAATAACGAACAAAAGCCCGATGGGTATCCGTATGTCCATATCCATATTTTTTCCTCCTACCAGAAAATGATTGTTAAAATTACACTTATAGCTCCTATGATAACGGCCATTACAACCGGTTTCTCGTACCACACAATTCCCGGTTCATCGCGTGTTTTAGGTGTCAGGGAGTAAACCAGTCCTCTCAGTTCGTCAACGGTCTTTAATTGTTTAGTGAAAAATGTCAGTACTATTGTAAAAACAAAACAAACCGTCCAGGCGTAAATAGCAGTCCAGAATCCCTGTGCCATACCACTTGGATATTCAACTAGTTGAGCTATCCAACCGCCTTTACCTTCGGCAATTGTCAGGCTGTAATGCAGAGCGGCGGCAGCCGTTCCGGCCAATAATCCCCAAAAAGCGGCATGACCTGTGGTTTTCTTCCAGAACATCCCGAGCATAAAAGTAGCGAAAAGCGGTGCGTTTACAAAAGCAAAAATCAACTGAAGAAAATCCATTATGTTATTGAAGTTGGCAGCTATATATGCAGCACCAATACTTACCGCTACCCCGAAAATTGTTGCAAACTGTCCGATTTTCAGGTAATGATCATCCGATTTTCCCGGATTTATATACGACTGGTAAATATCGTAAGTAAACACAGTATTAAAAGCTGTAACATTTCCTGCCATTCCGCTCATAAACGAAGCCATAAGTGCAGTAATACCAAGGCCTAACAAACCTGTCGGATAATAATGTACCAGCATGGTAGGAATAATCATGTTATAATCCGTTTGCCCCTGATCACCAATCAGAACAAGTCCTTTTTCGGGCGAGGCCATCAGTGCCATCGCTATCATTCCAGGAACAATTACCAGGATTGGAAGGAACATTTTCGGCAACGCACCAATAAGTGGTGTGCGCCTTGCTCCCGACATTGAATTAGCAGCCATTGCACGTTGAACAACCAGAAAATTGGTACACCAATAACCAAAAGCCAGCACAAAACCAAGACCTGTAAACATAGCTATCCAGTCAACACCCATTGGGTTCGATGATGCCGAGCCCAGGTATTTCCAGGTGCTTGTCCAGGTGCCGGCTTCGTACCCCTTCTGCACGGCAACTTCATTTAGTTTTAGAGTGAGTCCATCCCAGCCGCCAACATCCTGCAAACCAATATATACCAACGGAAGGAAGCCGATTACGATAAGGAAAAACTGGAGAACCTCATTATAAATAGCTGATTTTAAACCACCTAAATACGTATAAACCAAAACAATTACTGCAGATGCTATAATGCTGTAGTGAAAGTTCCAGTGAAGCATAACCTCCATCAATCTTGCCAGGGCAAACATCGAAATACCGGAAGCAAAAATGGTCATGATAGCAAAAGAGAAGGCATTGAAACCACGGGTTTTTTCATCAAATCGCAACTTCAGATATTCTGGAACCGAACGTGCTTTTGATCCGTAATAAAACGGCATCATAAACAGCGCCAGAAAAATCATGGCAGGAATAGCTCCGATAAGGTAGAAGTGGGCGGTCATTAAACCGTATTTAGCGCCCGAAGCACCCATTCCAAAAACCTCAAGCGCTCCAAGGTTTGCCGAAATAAAAGCAAGACCTGTAATCCAGGAAGGAATGTTTTTACCGCCTTCGAGAAACTGAGAACTCGATTTCATGTATTTTTTCAGGGCCCAGCCTATGCCAAGCACAAAAATGAAATAGATTGCCATGATGGCATAATCTATAAAACCCAGTGTAAAGTTATCGACCATATATAATTCTTAGGTTTGAATTTCAAGCGATTACAATCCGTATGACTGCATTTAAAGTATCAAGATCAGAAGATTATTCAATTTGAGTCCATATGTGAATTAATAAAAATTCATTTGAAGTTATAATGCAAAGATATTTTTTTTTACAAACTTATGCATAAAAAAACAGCACCTCAAAAAATTAATTGAAGTGCTGTTTTTACATGTTGTTAATGACTAAAAACCGTGCTTTTCGATTTCTTTCCATACAAGTGCGCTGGCGCCAACAATAGCTGCGGAGCCAATTTTAAGACTTGACGGAAGGATTTTAACTTTATTACGGAAAATGGGTAGAAGATGACGTTCCATGCTATCTTTAGTAGGCTTAAAGATATAATCGCCTGCAGCGATAGGTCCGCCAAAAAGGAAGATTGCTTCCGGGCTCAGATGGTGAACTGTATCAGCTAAAGCTTGTCCTAACCATTCACCGGTAAGTTCAAACACTTCTTTAGCGATTTTATCCCCTTTTTCGGCAGCATCGAATACTTTTTTCGAAGTCATTTGGTTAAAAGGCACTTCTGCCAATTCACTTTCCGAGCTGTTGTATTTGGCAAGAAGCTCATAAACAGTACGTTTCATACCGGTAGCTGAGCAATAAGCCTCCAGGTGTCCTACTCCCCCACAACCACAGATCCTGCCACCGCGAACAATGGTAGTATGTCCGCATTCGCCGGCAAAACCATCAGAACCATATACGAGGTCACCGTTTACAATGATTCCACTTCCAAGACCTGTTCCCAGGGTTATCATAACAAAGTTCTTCATATCCTTGCCTCCACCAAAAATGAGTTCACCCAGGGCAGCGGCGTTGGCATCGTTTGTGAGCTTGATATGCCTGATTTCAGGAAACTTTTCCTGTATCATTTTTGCAAAAGGCACCACACCAACAAAAGGAAGGTTTGGTGCATGCTCAATGGTACCTGTATAATAATTTGCATTTGGAGCACCAATTCCAATACCCATTACCTTGAGTAAGGGATTTATATTTGAAACTATTTCAATTGCTGATTTTATTTCTTCAGCAAGGAGAGTAATGAAATCACTTAGTAATTTCTCTGAAATAATTTCACTGCCCGTTGGATTCTCCTGTTTGAGGGGAGTTGGTAACTGGGGATGTTTTTCATACAGGATGTTACCTTCGCGGTCAACTACTCCAATTGCAGTATTTGTACCTCCAATATCAATTCCTATTGCAACTTGTTTCATGTTGGGATAAGTATTTAAGTATTTCAATCCGGACAGGTAAATTGTCAATTCTGATGTAATCGGACAGGTACCTGTAAATCCGTTGTCAAATTATTTATTAAGCAGCACGAAGTTTACTTCCTTTTACAGCATAAAAGAAAATATAAAGGTAACAAACAGCTGGTACTATAAATGCCCATGAATACCCCGATACGTCTGCAACTTTACCCATGATAAGCGGAATAATAGCTCCGCCGCAGATTAAGGTATTGATAATTCCCGAAGCAGTACTCAATTCGCCAGGATTCAGGTCTTTAACAGCAAGGGTAAAAATATTAGGGAACATAATAGAATTGAACATGCCTATAGAAACTACAGCCCAGAGTGCAACACTTCCACTGGTGAAAGCGGTGATAAGTGCCAGAATAGCAGCCAATAAAGCAAATACTGCCAGTGACCGTCCGGCATTTCCTTTTCCAAGTTGCATAAACAGGAAATTACCTAGAGCTACAGCCATAAAAATGAGGCCGATATTCCAGCTCCACCCGGTTACAAATGAACCTGATACCAAAGCCAGCAATAAAACAGCCGCAACATAAGAGTATTTCTTAACGTTATCAGTAATATTCGAAAGCATAATTGATCCGAAGAAACGGCCAACCATAGCGCCACCCCAATAAATTGCAACATATTTGCCGGCAACTTCAGGCGTCATATCCATAGTAGTTTTTAAGTAATTTAGTATTAAACCGCCTGTACCTACTTCGGCCCCTACGTAAAAGAAAATACCGACAGCTCCCAGGATAACATGAGGATGATTCCAGACACTTTTACGCTGCAGATCAGTTCCACCACCAACTTCAGGAAGTTTAGTAAGAAAAATAGCGATTGCTACCAACACAACAATAATACCTATTATTATAAATGGCATCTGCACTGTCTGAGCTTTCTCGAGCGCTGATAGCATTTCACTTGCACCCTTGAAAATAAAAACGGCAATAATCCATGGAGCAACCATAGTTGCAATTGAATTGAGGGCCTGAACCAGGTTAAGCCTGCCTCCTGCTGATTCTTCCGAACCTAAAGCAGTAACATATGGATTTGCAGCAGTTTGCAGAAATACAACCCCTGAAGCCAGAACAAAAGTAGCTGCAAGGAAAAGTGGGAAAGAAGGAACTTTTGCTGCCGGAAAAAACAGGAAACTACCTGCAGCCATAAGCAATAAACCAATTATCAATGCACTTTTATACCCAATCTTTTTAATATACAGTCCAATGGGAATGGAAATAAAAAAGTAAGTAATGAAGAATGCGAAACTAAGCAACTGTGCCCTAAACTCTGTTAGTTCAAAAATATCCTTTACCTGACCACTTAAAGTGATAATAAAGGTAGTAGCGAATCCAAAAATAAAGAAGATGGATCCGATTACAGTCATTCCCAGACCATAGTTTGCGTTTTTTTGTTCCATAATTAGGTTGTTAGAAAGGTGAATTTTTATTTATTACTTATTTGCCTGCACACACTTATAAAACTGTATTTCAGCGCTATCCGGTTATGGGCACATCTAACACAGTTGTACCTGTATAAGGCTCCGAGCTAAGGAATTCCTGCTTTAAAAGTAAAACTAAAATGTACTCCCGAAATGTAAAAATAGGCAACTTAGTGTTAAGTTGACACAAAGAATTTAAATTTTTAGATTTTTTTTTATAAGATAATATGTATAATAATGAATATCAACAATAAAGAAACCGTATTTAGAATAATTCCAGTTTGCATGCACCATTTCCGACTGAGGCCACATAAAATTCAGCAACAAGGCCAGTTTTTTTTGTGTAATTTTCCCCAACCTGACGAATAAAATCATCAATTTGATCTTGCTTAACTATATTAACGCTGCATCCTCCAAAGCCGGCACCAGTCATTCGGGCACCAAGTACGCCATCCATTTGCCAGGCTTCATTTACAATAGTATCAAGTTCAAAGCCGGTAACTTCATAATCCTCTTTGAGGGAAATATGTGATTGATTCATTAACTTGCCGAAAGTTACAAGATCTTCACCTATCAAAGCTGCGACAGCCTCGATAACGCGGTTGTTTTCACTTATCACATGATATGCCCTTTTACGTATTGTTTCATCAGCAATAAGATGCGAATGCTTTTTAAATTCGTCCATGTTCATTGAACTCAAATCAACCATAGGTTTTACCTGTCGCAGGTTTTCGAGAGCAACAGCGCATTCGGCAACACGCTCGTTATATTTGGAATCGGCCAGTTCGCGGCGTTTGTTTGTATTTGCAATCACTATTTTATAATCACCCAGGCGCAAGGGAACATGCTGGTACTCCAGCGATCGGCAATTTAATGCTAAAGCTGATTCCTTTTTACCCATACCAATAGCAAACTGATCCATGATACCGCAATTCATGCCAACAAATTCATTTTCGGCAGCACGACCTATTTTTATCAGTTCAATCTTGCTAAGCATGGTTTCGAGAAGGGAGTCCAATGCAACTGCTGTTACCATTTCAATTGAAGCCGATGATGATAAACCGGCACCGTTAGGTATATTACCCGAAAACAATAAATCAAATCCCTTTACCGTGAAACCGCGTTTCGTAAACTGATCGAAAACGCCTAAAGGATAATTTACCCATTCGTTTCCGTGCTTTTTATGTAATTCGGAAAGAGCAATTTCAGCTTTATAACTAAAATTTGTGGTAGCTAACCTGACGACCTTTTCCTGATTTGCCCTGATAATAAGGTAGGTCCCAAAACTTATTGCACAGGGAAATACGTACCCCCCGTTATAATCGGTATGCTCGCCAATAAGGTTAACACGACCGGGTGCAAAAAAAACGGATGGGATTTCGCTGTTGTTTTGATAAATATCCTGAAAGAGGTCTTTTAAATTGGTTAAATCCATTGCTCTTAAAATAATTATGCTGTAAAATTAGAAAGAAAAATGTATAAGACTTTATATTTTTTTTTAAAAAATATAAAAAACATATAGATTGCATCAATACAAGCTGTATCTACATTCTATTTACTGTTTGCCCGACAGAGAAAATCAGGTTTTTTGTTTTTTCTTTTTTGCAGCCGGAAACAACACATTATTGAGTATCAGTCTGTATCCGGGCGAATTAGGAAAAAGATTAAGATCGGTTGGCGGATCGCCAACGCGATGCTCATAATCCTCCGGATCGTGACCGCCATAAAAGGTCCATGTCCCTTTTCCGAAATCGCCATGTATGTACCTTGCTTCATCAAGTGCTTTGTTTTCGCCCATTACAATAACTTCGGGTTTCACATGCTGTTTTTCAAACGCTGTAGTTTGTCCGCGGAAACCTTTGATTACCTGCATATGGTTCTGGCATAGCATGGTTGGAACGGGATCCCATTTAGCCGAGAAATCGAATAAAGTAAAAAAGTCGTTGGTTGGACTCACTTTGCGCTGCGTATTTACATCAATGGAAGAAATCTCGTATTCATAAGGATTTGTAACCAGCTTGAAGTCTTTAAAAGCAAAACAATTGTCGTAATTTAATTTCGAATTTGCGGCAGGATCCATTCCATCACCATCAAACATTACATCACAAATATCAATATTTTCTGAAGCAAGCGCAATATCATAGCTATCGGGTGCTGAGCACATTGAAAACAAATATCCTCCACCGGCAACAAAGTCCCTTATTTTGATGGCAACTGCACGTTTCATTTCTGAAACTTTCGAAAATCCTAATTTGGCCGCCATTTCTTCGTTCGAACGAACATCCTCTTTATACCAGGAGGCATTGCGATACGACGCCCAGAATTTACCGTATTGTCCCGTAAAATCCTCATGATGAAGATGAAGCCAGTCGTAAAGAGGCAGAACTCCAGTAATTAGTTCCTCATCATAAACAATGTCGTACGGAATTTCAGCATATGTTAGTGCCAGGGTTACTGCATCGTCCCACGGCAGTTTATTTTTAGGTGAATAAACTGCAATGCGCGGCGCTTTATTCAGTTTCACATCATCCATATTTACTTCAGGGTCAGCAATCTCCTGAAGTATTGCTGTTGACTGTGCATCGGCAATTACTTCGCTGCTAACGCCTCTGATAAAACACTCGCTTTCAACAGCTTTGATGTATTTTATCATAAATGAACCACCACGGTAATTCAGTAGCCAGCTAACTTCAACATCCTGTTGCAAAATCCAGAATGCGATTCCATAGGCTTTCAGATGATTTTTCTGCGTCTGGTCCATTGGAATTAGCAGATAGGCCGCATGAATCCTGGATAGTGAGAAAATCAGAAGTATAATCAGGAAGAAACGTTTCATTATTGAACCTTTATTCTTTGAACCATTTTTTAAATGATTTATTGCATTTATTTAAGAAATCGCAATGATTTAACAATGACTGTAAGCAAAAGTTTAGATTTTTCGCTTTAAGCTTTACTAAAAGCGCAGGAATTGCTTTTCATCAAAAAGAATAAAGACATAATTCCTTTCGTAAAAAGTCAGGTAGAATCCTTTCTAATTAAATGGAATTGCTAAAAACCAGGCTGTCCCAGATCATTATCATCATCCATACTATTCAAACGCGATTGCATGATGACTGTATTTGAGGATGTTTGTTCAAAACCTGAATTTGGCGCAAGCGACATTCCCAGTTGGTCGATACTCAAACCTGCCAGATCCTGGAAGCGGGCAAAGCGACTGATAAACTGCAGCCATATTTCGTCAGTAGCCCCGTTTCTATGCTTGGCAATAATTATCTGTGCTTTCCCTTCCGTCGAGTTACCTTCTTCATCCTCCATAATTTTGTAATATTCAGGACGATAGATAAAAAGTACCAGGTCAGCATCCTGTTCAATAGCTCCTGATTCGCGAAGGTCAGAAAGTTGAGGCTTTTTACTGCCTTGCGCTGTGCTACGTGTTTCGACCGAACGGTTGAGCTGCGAAAGCGCGATTACCGGGATATTTAACTCTTTCGCAAGACTTTTAAGCGAGCGCGAAATTGCCGAAATTTCCTGTTCGCGGTTACCGCCTCCTTTGCGGTCGCCACCTGCAGTCATAAGCTGAATATAATCGATAATAACCATATCGATATCATACTGTGCTTTTAAACGCCGGCATTTAGCCCTTAATTCAAAAAGTGACAAAGCCGGGGTATCATCTATATATATAGGTGCAGTTATAAGTTTCGAAATTCGTGAATTTAACTGTTCCCATTCAAAATTCTGTAGTTGCCCGCGGCGGAGGTTACTTGCTGAGAGCTCAGCCTCAGAAGCCACCAAACGCGCAACCAACTGATCGGCAGTCATTTCGAGCGAAAAAACAGCAACCGGTTTCTTAGCTTCAACTGCAATATTGCGAGCCATTGAAAGCACAAAAGCGGTTTTACCCATACCCGGACGGGCGGCAATAATAATAAGGTCGCTTCGCTGCCAGCCACCGGTGAGCTTATCGAGGTCAATAAATCCTGAAGGCACACCTGAAAATGAACCGTCATTTTTCCGTGCATTATCAATTTGGTTCAATACTTTATGAACCAATTCGGGCATCAGCTGTGCTTTTTTACGGAGGTTATTTTCGCTGATTGAAAAAAGACTGCTTTCCGTTTCATCGAGCAAATCGAAAACATCGGTTGAATCTTCGAATGATTTGCGGATGGTTTCCGTCGAAATTTTGATCAGCTCCCGCTGAAGGAATTTTTGTTTCAGAATACCTACATGAAACTCGATGTTTGCTGAAGATGCGATGCGGGAAGTTAGCTGAGTTATATAAAAAGGTCCACCGGCCATTTCCAGTTTCCCCATATTTCGCAGAGTATTGGTAACAGTAAGAATATCAACAGGTTCGTTATTATGAAAAAGCATGTTGATTGCTTCAAAAATAATCTGGTGCGATTCTTTATAAAACACACCGGCTACCAGCATATCTATAACTGCTGCAACTGCATCCTTTTCAAGCATAAGAGCACCAAGCACAGCCTCCTCAAGGTCAATTGCCTGAGGTGGCAATTTACCATGTTCCTGAAAAGCGTCGCGACCAACAGCTGGTCTTTTTATTGATTTTCGCGATGCAAGTGCATCCGTTCGTTCATTCTCCTCCATAAGGGCCAAAAATAGCGATTTTTCGACCTGCTTTATCCAT
>CAZBZA010000064.1:0-12700 GCA_964495865.1 uncultured Lentimicrobiaceae bacterium | reverse complement strand
GGTTCGCAGGATGATGATATTAATACCGATATATGGATAGTAAAATAGTTTGGGTTGAATTTGGTTTGATTGGATGACAGGGCTGCCGGATACTATATCCGGCAGTTCCTTTCTTGTACCGATATATTTCACCAAACGCTAAGCCCAATATAACATACTGCATTACAAATACTTATAAAGCATTCAATCATATCATTAACATAAAACACTCTTAACTTTCAATTAATATACTGGCAGTACTTTTACTATATTAACGGAAGAAAAGATTATCTCTTTATCGGAGCGGGACACTTTTTATGATTTAAGTCCGTAATTTTAGCATGTCGAACAGAAGCTTACTTACAATTTAAAACTTATCATTTTGAAAAGTCCTAATCACGATACTTTGAATTTTACAAATAACTGCGCTAATCGTTTAACAATAAAAATCATGAGATTATTCCTTGTAACATTGCTTTTCAGCTGCATCACAATAGCTGCCTTTCCTCAAAACCAGGAGTTTACAATCTCCGCTCCCGCCGGCAGCGAATATACTCTGATCAATAAAACTGGTACTTCTGTTATCCCAAACGGACGCCTGCTCACCCCGGCCGGAAAAAGTTATGTTGTAGCACCGCATCCTTACGGGCTTGCAATCAGTAACGATGGCAATATTGCAGTTACAGCTAATTCGGGTACCAATCCAATTTCGATAACTATTATACGGAACCTTCTTTCGGAGAATCCTGAAATTCAGCAGGTCCCTCCCACTCCGGCAGGTGATAAAGGTGTACTGGAATCGGTGTTTATGGGTTTGGCCATTTCGCCCGATAACAAACTGGTGTATGTAGCCGGCGGACAGGCAAACAAGGTTTATATTTTCGATATTGCAACAGGAGCCGCTTCAGGATCAATCGATTGCAGTTTTAAAGATTCAAACTTTGATTATTCGCACGGATACATTGGCGACATGACAATCAGCCGCGATGGAAAACTTTTATTTGCTGTCGATCAGATCGGTTTCAGGCTTATAAGCATTGACCTGGAAAAACGACAAGTTATCTCAAACACTCCTGTTGGCAGGTATCCTTTCGGGATTGCACTTTCGAAAGATGAGAAAACCGTTTATGTTGCCAATGTAGGCATGTACGAATACGGTTACATCAAAAAGAAGAAAAACGGCGAATGGAAGAAAAGCGTTGTCGATTCACCTGTTTACGCTTATGGATCCGACGAATCAGTAAAAGGGATTTCGAACGATACCATGCAGGTTCCGGCTTTGGGACCGGCGAATACTGACGAATCCTTTTCAGTATGGGCATTTGATATTAAAAATCCGTTAAAACCCTCAATCATTTCAAAAATTAAAACCGGGGCACTTGTTGGTGAGATGGTTGAAGGAATTCCGGCTGTGGGAGGATCGAGCCCGAATTCGATTGTAGCAGCCGGCAAATATATTTTTATCAGCAATGGCACCAACGACAATATTACCGTGCTCGACAGCCGCAAACAAAATATTATTACACATATAAAACTTAGTCCCGAACCGCTGCTTGCCGCAAAAAGAGGAATTATCCCATTCGGACTGGCAGTTTCGCCCGACGAAAAATATGTGTATGTTGCTGAATCAGGAATCAATGCCATTGGCGTAATTGATGTGGAAACGTTGAAAGTAACAGGTCACATCCCGGCAGGCTGGTTTCCTGCAAAGCTGAAGGTTACACCTGACGGCAAAAAGCTTGTTGTTGCCAATGCCAAAGGTTTCGGAAGCGGACCTAACGGAGGTTTTACTTTTACCGCCGGTCCCGAAGGAAGTTATATCGGCAGCCTGATGAAAGGTACTGTGCAACTAATTGATATTCCAACCCAGGATCAACTTATCGCATATTCGAAGCAGGTGATTGAAAATAACTTCCTGATCGAAAAATCACAATCAGCTTCGTTCGACTGGCGGAAAAACAACCCCATTCCACTCTATCCCAAACAAAAGGAATCACCCATAAAGCATATTGTTTTCATTTCGAAAGAGAACCGTACTTACGATGAAGTTTTCGGACAGGTTCAAAATGCAAAAGGCGATTCGACCATTGCCCGTTATGGAGCCAATGTAACTTTTACTAACCGTAAAAAAACGGAAAAAGTTGAAAATGCAACCGTTATGCCCAACCACCTGCGACTGGCACAGGAATTTGCCATCAGCGATAATTTTTATGTTGATTCGGATGTGTCGGCCGACGGTCACCGCTGGCTGGCGAATACTTATCCGAACGAATGGGTTGAAGCCACAACGCCAGCCAATTACGGCGGAAACCGCGAGTACCGCGAAAACTCAAATGCACCCGGAAATTTAGGTTTTACAGGAGCTGCCGGAGCCATTTACCCCGAGGATTATAACGAAGCCGGTTCGATGTGGGACCACCTGGCACGCCATAACAAAGAATATTACAATTTCGGTTTCGGTGTAATGTTCGAGCCCGGCGATTACCAGGATACATACAAATACGGTGGCATTAAACATTTTACAAATTATCCTATGCCTGCACCGCTGTGGAGCCGGACATCCTATCAGTACCCAACTTATAACATGGCAATTCCTGATCAGTTCAGGGTTGATATTTTCAAAAAGGAATTTGAAGAAAAATGGGGCGAAGGAAAGGCCGAAATGCCGAGTATGCTTACCGTTATCCTGCCAAACGACCATGGAGCTGACGAACGCCCGGAAGCCGGATTTCCATTCCGCGAAAGCTATATGGCTGACAATGATCTGGCTGTAGGAAGAATTGTTGAATACCTCTCGCATACTCCATATTGGAAAAATATGATGATTGTTATAACCGAAGATGATGCCCAGGGCGGTGTTGATCATGTTGATGCTCACCGTAGTGTGCTTATGGTAATTTCGCCATATGTAAAGAAAAATCATGTAAGCCATGTTCATTATAGTTTTGGTAGTATTTTCAAGACTTTCTGGAACGTACTGGGAATTCCTTACCTAAACCAGTACGATGCAGCGGCCACCGATTTCGGTGATTTTTTTACCGAAAAACCAGATTTCACTACGTATTCAGCACTTTCTGTTGATCCCCGTTTTTTCGATCCGCAGAAAGCTCTTGATCCTTTTGATGAAAAATTCGACTGGAAACAGCTTAAATCCGGACCGGCTATCGATAATCCCGAAGATATGAAACGCGAAAGCAAAGAACAGGAAAACTGGAGGCTCGACGAACAGAAGAAGTAACATTTCCGGTACAGCCTCATTCCACACCTATCTTTCTAAATAACAAGTAATTACCCGCCATTAACCAACAACAGGTTAATTCACAAACAGGCAGGAATAGCTACTGCTATGCCTCAACCTGAAAAAATTAATCATCAATTTAGTGCAGAATACTTTGAATCGGAAACAGTGAAAAAGCAATTCAAACTCAGAGGTAATAAACCAGGCGGCGAACATGCTGTTACATTATGGTTGCGCAGGCAAAATCCGGTTATACTAACTGTGTATATCAGTGTGTTAGCTTTCCTAACCTACGCATGCATGTATGGTTTGAGGAAGCCTTTTACGGTTGCTTCTTTCGAAGGAATTACCTTAGGCGGAATGGATTACAAAGCTCTTTTAATTATATCACAAGTAATCGGATATGCACTTTCTAAATTTATCGGAATCAAGGTTATATCGGAAATGGGACGCTCGTCGCGTGCCATTTCCATTATTCTACTTACCGGAATTGCCGAAACAGCATTAATCCTTTTCAGTATTGTTCCTGACCCTTACAATATAATACTGCTGTTTTTAAACGGTTTGCCGCTGGGAATGATCTGGGGACTTGTTTTTGCTTACCTCGAAGGCCGGAGAACAACCGAAATACTTGGTACCGTGCTGAGTATAAGTTTTATTGTATCATCAGGATTTGTAAAAAGCATCGGGAATCTGTTAATGAAAAATCTGAACCTAACCGATTTCCAAATGCCATGGGTTACCGGAATGGTTTTCTTTATTCCGCTCGTACTATTTGTTTGGCTGCTCGATAAAACTCCTGAACCCACTCCAGAGGATGAAGCAATGCGCACCAGGAGAGTGCCAATGGATAAACAGCAAAGAAAAAGGATTTTCAGGGAATTTGCCCCAGGGCTTGTGCTTCTTACTATTGCTTACATACTGTTGACTATTTACAGGGATTTACGCGACAATTTTGCAGCCGAAATATGGTCGTCGATCGGAATAAGCGGTAACTCAATGATATTCACCTGGTCGGAACTGCCAATTGCTCTCAGTGTTTTTGTTGTTATGGGATCGCTGATGTTGGTTAGTGATAACCGGAAAGCGCTCCGTTTAAATAACTTTATCATACTTGCAGGATTTTTACTAATCGGACTGAGCACAGTTGCTTTAAATGCAGGAATAATCAATCCGGTTACCTGGATGATACTTTTGGGACTGGGAACTTACCTTGGTTACCTGCCTTTTAACTGTTTCCTTTTCGACAGGCTGATAGCTGCTTTCGGCTCAGCTGCCAATGCTGGATTCTTCATTTACATTGCCGACTCGTTCGGATACCTGGGAAGCGTTGGCACTCTGCTTTATAAAAACTTCAGCAGCAGGGAACTGAGTTGGTTCAACTTCCTCACCACAACGTCATATGGCTTGTCAATCGCAGGCAGTTCCCTGATAATCATTTCGTTATTGTATTTCAGATTAAAATTTCAGGATAATACAAAGCAAATAACATCAATAAAGGAATCAAAATTTCAATCCATAACCACCTAAATTGTAAAACCATGATCATTTCAGATTTCAGGAAAATAAAAGACAAATTACTTTTCACGCCGGGCCCCCTGACTACCACAAGAAGCGTGAAAGAAGCAGCGCTGACAGATCTCGGGTCGCGCGACACGGAATTTATTTCGCATGTTCAGTTTATCAGGCAAAAACTACTTGAGCTTGCGCATGTTGAATCGCCCGATTATGAAGCGGTTATAATACAGGGAAGCGGCACTTTTGGAATTGAGGCTACCATTTCGTCGGCCATACCCAAAAACGGAATGCTGCTGAATATTATCAACGGCGCTTACGGACGGCGTATCAGCCAGATAGCACGGATTCATTCCATCCCGCTTGTTGAATTGATATATGATGAAAATGAGGCTCCAGATTTACTGGAAATTGAATCAACCCTCATGAAAAACCCGCTAATAAGCCATGTGGCTGTTATCCATTGCGAAACCACTACAGGACTTCTGAATCCCATTGAGGAAATAGGTTATATTGTGAGCAGTTACAACAAAGCCTATATTGTTGACGCAATGAGTTCTTTTGGTGGTTACGATATTAATATGAAAGCTCTGAATATCAGTTACCTGATTTCATCTTCCAACAAATGTATCGAAGGAATCCCCGGTTTCAGTTATGTACTTGCCCAACGTTCGGAACTCGAAAAGTGTAAATTCCAGACCAGATCGCTGAGTCTCGATCTGTATGCTCAATGGACAGGATTAAATACTAACGGCCAATTTCGCTTTACTCCGCCTGTGCATGCTTTACTGGCATTTCGCGAAGCTTTAAATGAACTCGAAAAAGAAGGCGGTGTGCATGCAAGGGCCGAACGTTACTCCGTTAACAATGCATTACTCACAGGCGAAATGAAAGAACTCGGGTTCGAACTTTACCTTCCGGCACCTTTGAGGAGTTATATCATCACTTCCTTCCTTTACCCTTCGCACCCTGATTTCGCGTTCGACGCTTTTTATTCGAAACTTAGCGAACAGGGATTTGTCATTTATCCGGGCAAACTAAGTAAAATGGATTGTTTCAGAATCGGAAATATTGGTCAACTGTATCCAGCTGATATTCAAAATCTTGTTGATACAATTGAATCAGTGATGCACGAAATGAATGTAATATTAACTGAAATCTAACACCAAGTAAAAATGAACGAATTATACAGAAAAAACTACGCCGGCAAACTAAAAGGAGTCATTTTCGACTGGGCAGGCACAACCGTTGATTACGGATGTTTTGCTCCAACAGGAGTGTTTGTTGAAGTATTCAGGCAAAAAGGCATTGATATTACCATAGCCGAAGCCCGCGGCCCGATGGGAATGCACAAACGCGACCATATAAAGGCATTAACACAAAATCCGCGGATAGCAGGCTTATGGAGGGCTGAACACAACCGTGAAAGCACAGAAAATGATGTTGACGATATGTTTGCTAAGTTCATTCCTCTTCAAATGGCTGTTATTGAAGAGCATTCAGCCATTATCCCGGAACTTCCCGAAGCTATAAAATTACTCCGGTCGATGGATATGAAAATAGGTTCAACCACAGGCTATAATAACGAAATGATGGAAATATTAACGGCAGCGGCGGCAAAGCAAGGCTATGTTGCCGATTCGGTAGTGTGTGCCACTGATGTTCCGGCAGGCAGACCGGCACCCTGGATGGCTTTTAAAAATGCAGAAAATCTTAACATTTTCCCCATGCAGGCTTTGGTAAAAATAGGTGATACGATTTCCGATATCGAAGAAGGAATAAATGCCGGAATGTGGAGTGTAGGTGTAATAGATTCGAGTAACGAAATGGGACTAACTTTAAACGAAATCAATATGTTAGACAAAGCAGAACTTGAAAAAAGAAGAAAGAAGGTACGTGAAGACTACCTCGAAGCTGGCGCTGATTATGTAATTGACAGCCTGGCCGAACTTAAAGCGCTGATTGAAAAAATAAATCTGAGGCTTGCCTGTGGCGAAAGACCGTAAAAACATCCATGCTAACGATTGCAGAAAGGCAACCTCCGAATTGGGGTTGCCTTTTTAATTTTTAACAATTATTTCCACCGGATAATAAAAGCAGTAATAACTCTGATCTAACATTTTTACAATTATTTAATATTTACGAAACAATTCGGATGCTTTTTGGTAACAAAACCATAATATAGAATCAGCTGGTAATTAGGTATTTACTCTCGTACTTTGTATCACAAAATCTAAATCCATCAATATGAAAAAATCATTACTCTTACTTTTTTCCTTCTTCTTTTTAGGTGTTCTCACACAGGCGTTTGCACAACAACAGGTAGTTTCGTTACGTATAGTTAAAACCGGCGAGGAAGGCGGTGTAAATGTTTCCTACGATGACGGCGAATTCGAAAATGATGCCATTGATAAATTCTACGACGATGATCTCGATATGGGTTGGGAAGGTGAAGACTTAAATATAATGACTACATTTTTACGTTTTCAAAACGTCAACATTCCGAAAGGTGCTACCATTGATTCAGCTGTTCTTCATTTGTATGCCCATGAAGATGAGGCTGATGAAGCAAAAGTTACCATTTTTGGCCACGCTCACGATAATTCCCCTTCTTTTATCGAAACCGAATTGTTAACTGACAGGATATGGACAAGCAGTTCTTTGGCCTGGAATATTACCCAGTCATGGTCAATATGGCAGCCTTACCGTACTCCGGATTTAAAAGCCATTATTCAGGAATTAGTTAACCGTTCAGGATGGGCATCGGGCAATGCCTTAACTTTATATTTAAAAGGACAGGATCAGGGTGCCAGCCTTCTGGATAATGCACGCGATTTTGAATCGTTCGAAAACATTGAAGATCCCGAAGACGGAGGCGATGGGTTGCATCATCCTGAAAGAATCCCCGAACTGAAGATTTATTATACTATGAACCAGGCCCAGGTTAGCTTAAAAATCGAAAAAACCGGTACCGAGGGCGGTGTGGATGTTTCATACGATGACGGCGAATTTCAAAACGATGCGATTGATAAATTGTACGACGATGACCTTGATATGGGTTGGGAAGGTGAAGACCTTAACATTATGACAACTTTCCTGCGTTTTCGTAATGTAACCATTCCGCAGGGTGCAACTATTGAATCGGCTGTACTTAAAATATATGCTCACGAGGATGAAGCCGACGAAGCAAAAGTTACCATTTTTGCCGAAGCTGCTGATAACTCGCAGGCATTTGTTGAAACCGAACTTTTAAATGACCGGACAAGGACAAATGCTTCGCTGGCATGGACAATTAATGAACCATGGACGATGTGGCAACCGTATTCGTCACCCGATTTTAAAAACGTTATTCAGGAAGTTATCAGCCGTTCGGGTTGGGTATCGGGCAATGCCCTTACTATTTACCTCCGTGGCGAAGATCAGGGTGCCAGTCTGCTCGATAATGCAAGAGATTTCGAATCATTCGAAAATATTGAAGATCCTGAGGACGGAGGCGATGGACTTCACCATCCGGAACGTATCCCTATGCTTGTTATTAATTATACCGGTGGCAGTGCTTCCATTTTCGAAGCTCAGTCCAACTTTAATAAACTCTCCATCTATCCAACTTTTTCGAATGACGGACTTTTTAAAGTTGTGCTGGACAATCAGGAACCTGCTTCATTATATATTTATAGTTCAAGCGGTTCACTGCTTAAAAACCTGAACACATCTTCGAAAGAAACAGCCCTGATACTCACAAATTTTCCAAAAGGGCTATACGTTGTGAAAGCAATACAAAATAACAGTGTTTACACAAGTAAAATAGTAATTGAGTGATTGGTTTGATCTGAAAGTCTGTCCGGATTAATCCGGACAGACTTTTTAGTTTATCCTTTTCAAATTTAAAATTTCAAAGCGCATTCAAATGCTTAAACGACTTCTTCTACCTGTTTTACTTATTATTACATTTTACGTTTCGATGCAGGAAACACATGGCCAAAAAGCCGGCAATTCTGTTTCCGGTTCCGTTGTTGATGCCTTAAGTGGCAAAGGCCTTCCCGGTGCAACGTTGATGATAGCCAACTCTAATCTTGGAACGGTAACCGATGTACAGGGAAATTTTAAAATTTCAGGGATTCAGAATACAAAAGCAGTGCTGAAAATTTCATTTATGGGATATAAAACTGTCTCCCAGGAATGTGATTTCTCAAAAAAGAGTAATCTTTCGTTTAAAATTAAACTTTCGGAAGAATTAACAGATTTACAATCAGTTGATATAGTTGCTGAATCGGATGGGCAAACCAAAGCCATGATCAGGCAGAGAGAAGCAACAAATATTAAAAATATAATTTCGGCTGAACAGATAAAACAATTCCCCGATGTAAACGCAGCCGATGTGGTACAGCGTATTCCCGGAATAACCGTGCAACGCGACCAGGGCGAAGGCCGCTATGTACAATTACGGGGTACAGCTCCCGAATTTACCAATTTTAATATTAACGGCGAACAGATTTCATCCCCCGAAAGTGGTGCCCGTTATGTAGGCCTCGATGCTATTGCTGCCGACCAGATAGAAATGATAGAAGTAACAAAGGTTTTAACCCCCGATATGGATGCCGATGGCATTGCCGGAAATGTTAATATTATTACAAAATCAGCCAAGGATACCATCCCCGATATTTCAGCTTCTGTTTCGGGTGGTTACAATAACCTTATGAAAACCAATAACTACCAACTGCAGTTTTCGTACGGACAACGATACAAAAAATTTGGTTTCCAGTTAAATACCAGTTATTACAACAACGACCAGGGATCGCATAATATGGAATACGACTACACCCGCGGACCCATACTTGGACAAGCAAACGACACTTCCGGCAGCGAAAATTTTCATATCCTCTATAAAGATATTGAGCTACGGCACTATACCATTACCAGGAAACGGACCGGACTGAGTGCCAATTTTGATTATAAACCTAATGCAAAGAATGTATTTTATTTGCGCGGCATGTATAATCGCTACTCCGACGATGAACAGCGAAGGCGCTTAAGTTATAACCTCACCGATGCAAACGACCTTCTTACATACAGGGAAGCCGGTATGAGACGTGATATAAAAGACCGTGTTAAAATTCAGGATATCGCAACTATTAACATGGGAGCCGAACACAAAATGACAAACCGTGTGAAACTGGATTACGAACTAGCCTGGTCGAAAGCTTCGGATAAGCAGCCCAACCGTATGGAAGCCGGATTCGATAATGGCGGAATCACCATGGTAATTGATAATACTGATCCTCAATGGCCAACCGTTACTTTCCCTTTCGAAATCGATTCAATTGATGCATATACTTATGAAAACTACGATTTCGACGATCTTTTGTTCATTAACAGTACTATTAATGACGTAAACTACACAGCCAAATTAAATCTCGAGATTCCATACCTGATGAAAAATGATCAACACGGATCAATTAAGTTTGGCGGGAAAATACGTATGAAAGAGAAAACACGGAACAGCAACGCACAGGAATTCAATAAATACTTCGAGAAAGTATCCATTTACTCACAGGTAGGTCCTCCTCTCGATCTCACAACTGTGGAGGACGGTTTTTCGGAAACCAATCTTCTGAACCATAATTACGTGCTCGATCATATTCCCGGTCCCGGCGAAATGCGCGATTTTTACGAGAAACATCCCCAGAATTTTAAATTTGACGAAGCCGGAACCTGGTCGAAAACATACAGCGAAGATTATAAAGCCAAAGAGGATATTTATGCTGCATACATTATGTTCAGGCACGAAATTGACAAACTTATGGTTTTAGGAGGATTACGATACGAAATCACAAACATTGATAACCAAGGTATTAAAGCCGGAATTGATTACAAAGGAGGTGGAATATTGTATAAAGACACCATTTACGATAAACGCTCGCATCAGTTCATTTTGCCTCAGCTACAATTTAAATACTCGCTCAACGAAAAAACCAATCTGCGTGCCTCCGCAACCTATTCCTATTCGCGTCCCAATTTCGATGATATAATTCCTTACCGCGAAGAAGAAGATGACGATGTTAAAATCGGAAACCCTGACCTGGAGTACCCGGTTGCGCTGAATATTGATTTCCTCGCCGAAAAATACCTTTTAAATAGCGGAATACTGTCCGGAGGATTTTTCTATAAAAAAATTGACAATATTGTATTTAAATATTCGCGCAATGCGCACGAAGGGACTGATTTTAACCGCTATGGATTGAAAAAAATAACTATGGCAGTTAACGGGCTCGATGCATCGGTGTTCGGAGCTGAAATACAGGCACAGTTCAAATTTACCTGGCTACAGGGGTTTTGGAGCGATTTCGGTATTTATGGCAATTATACTTTAACTCAATCTGAAGCATTTATAAGTAAAAGATATCCTCAGAATGAGAATGATGTAATCTTTATTTTTAATGAAGACAATGCTGATTTCTTCACTTCATCAGATGAAATTGAGGAAATCCCCTTGCCGGGACAAGCCAAACATGCAGGTAATCTTGCCCTTTATTACGATTCGCCAAAGTTTTACGTAAAATTATCGGCTAATTATCATTCATCCTTCCTTGATGAACTAGGTAACGACAGCGGATTGGATATTTATAACGATGAAAGCTTTCACCTCGATTTTAACGCAAATTACCAATTGAATAAAAATCTCAACTTTTTTGTTGATGTAATAAACCTAACCAATGCACCTTTACGTTATTACATGGGAAGTACTGACTATTTTAAAAAACAGGAGTATTACTCGTGGTGGGGCAAGGTAGGAATCAAACTTGATTTGTAGGCATGCCAGCATTCATAAAAGCACAACTTTTCAGAACAAACAAAACTCAATTGAACCAAAAAGAAAATTTAACTCCAATTACTAATTAATTTAAAAAGTATGATAAACCGTCTTTTCGCCTTTCTAATAATTGCCGCTGTAGCAGTTTCATGTCAAAACAAACAGGATTCATATTTAACCGAAAAAGCGGTTGATTCAACAGGAGCGGTTGTAAAACCAGCAATAGTAACACAACCTTCCCGAAATGATACTGATGATCCTGCCATTTGGATCAACAAAGCAAATCCTGCTGAAAGCCTTATACTTGGTACCGATAAAGGCGATTTAACCGGAGGCATTTATGTATATACCCTCGACGGGAAAATTGATTCATCACGCAGTGTTTTTAACATGAAACGTCCGAATAATATTGATGTTGAATATGGTATGAATATTAACGGCGTGCCAACTGATATTGCCGTTTGCACCGAAAGAGGGCGGAATATGATACGGGTTTTTTCGCTTCCGTCAATGAAACCGATCGATAACGGAGGAATCGAAGTATTTACAGGAGAAAAGGAACGCGACCCGATGGGAATTGGCTTATACAAAGACCCCAAAACTGCTGTTGTTTATGCCATAGTAGGGCGTAAAACCGGGCCCGACAGTGCTTACCTCTGGCAGTACAAACTTGAAGCTGATGCAAATGGAACCGTCGGCGGTACTAAAGTGAGGGCTTTCGGACGTTTCGAAGGAAATGCTGAAATTGAAGCTTTGGTAGTTGACGATGCATTAGGCCATGTATATTATTCCAATGAAACAGTTGGTGTAAGGCAATACTATGCTTCTCCCGAAAAGGGGAATGACGAACTGGCATTATTTGCTACAACCGGAGTGCGGGAAGATCATGAAGGCTTATCTATTTATCCAACATCGCCTACCACCGGATATATTTTACTCTCCGATCAGCAGGCAAACCGTTTCAGGGTTTACAGCCGCGAAGGCACAAAGGAGAATCCGTATGAGCACAAACTCCTCAAAATAGTTAATGTTTCAGCTGAGGAGAGCGATGGCTCTGATGTTACAGAAGTTCCTTTAAATGAAACTTTTAAGCATGGATTGTTTGTAGTTATGAGTACCGATAAAACTTTTCACTTTTACCGTTGGGAAGATATTGC
>CAZBZA010000063.1:0-12775 GCA_964495865.1 uncultured Lentimicrobiaceae bacterium | reverse complement strand
TCCTTGTTTTTTAAAAAGGTATAAAAAGAGGCTACCTTTTCAGATAGCCTCTTTTCGGAGTTTTCATCTAAGGTATTACTACTTTTTAGCAGCAATAGTGTAAGTAAGATTGATAATATCAGCGGTAACAGTGTACTTGCCAGCAGCAGCAGGAGTAGGAATGTTAGCCGGATCAGGATCGCCAGGAGCACGGTAAACAAGAACACCGCTTTCAGCAACAGCACCTGCGGCAGTTCCGTACATTGGTTCCCATGCACCTAAAGTTGTGATAAACTTAATGGAAAGTGCAGCACCCAGATCAGTGGTAAGAGTATATACTCCGTTTCCACCACCTGTCATTGAAAGAGCAGCATTGTTATCCCAACCTGCAGCACAACCATCGCCGAGCATATAAAGAGCTGGTGCAATTGTGTATGTCATGGTGTTAGTGTTCATTGTAACAATATATTTCCCTTCGGTAGCAGGTGTTGGGATATTACTAGGATCAGGATCGCTTTCCGTAGCACGGTAAACCAGGTTTCCACCTGTGTTAGTACCAGCACCATCAGTCCCATACATTGGAGCCCATTGGCCAGGAGTCGTGATAAACTTAATGGACAAAGCAGCACCAAGTGTAGTTGAGATGTAGTAAACACCATCACTGGCTTTCATCATTGGAAGTGGACTTGCATTTTCCCAACCAGCTGAACAGCCGTCGCCTAACATGAACATTTCGGGAGCGGCACCTGCAGGATTAACGGTTAAAGTGTATTTTTCGGTAACAGCATCAATTTTGAGAACCATATCGTAAGTACCATCTTCGGTAGGAACAAAGTTTCCATCGTTGTTGGTTGTGAATTTGTCAGCTGCAAGACCGGCCATGGTAACATCATTGTAACCAATGCTCTTCTTGTTCCAATCCTGACCTTCGCGGATTTTGAATGAACCAAGGGTTGTAACTTCAACCTGATTGTAAGTCCATGTGTAGTTGGTTTCGTTTTCAACAACTGGTTTTTGAACCATAAGTGTAACATCCCAGTTATGTTGTGCACCGCTAACCATTAAACCATCGCCAATCAGACCGAGCTCGGTATTGGTATAGTCGATCAATGCAAGATCACCGGTTTTGGTCATTGTAGCTACGAAGCCTGAACCAAGGGTCCAAACCATT
This sequence comes from uncultured Lentimicrobiaceae bacterium, assembly GCA_964495865.1. GTDB lineage: Bacteria > Bacteroidota > Bacteroidia > Bacteroidales > UBA4417 > UBA4417. The sequence continues at coordinate 11,625 of CAZBZA010000063.1, read as the reverse complement.
TTAGCAGTATATTTACCTGGCTCAGCATTAGGAATATTTGCTCCGCCCGGAACAAGTGCATTAATAGCACCGCCTAAGTTAGTATTGGCTTTGATACCAACTACGCCACCACCAAGATCATATTCAGCATCAAGGATAACTTTCCAACCTTCGGAATAACGGAATTTCCAGTCAGCTTTGGTAAGAACCATATCGTTGATTTCGAAAGTCATGGTATTCAGATCGAATCCTTTAGCTGGCATAGCTGTACTTCCGCCCCATCCACCTGGAGTAGCGGCACCTATAACACCCCATACTACAGGGAGAATAGCGATTTTGTTAAGCTGCTTGTCCAATACTATATGGTATAACCCATCAGCAGGAACTGTAAATGCAGTTGTGCTTTCAACATACGAACCACGCCAGAAATCTACTTTGGGTTCGTCAACATTGCGGTCAGCTTCAGCCACAACACCGAAATCAGCGCCAGGGCCCCAGCTTGTCTGTACACTTCCGGCAACATTTACAATGTTGAAACCGGGAGCACCAGCTTTGATAGCAACGAAAATTTCAACTAATTCAGCACGGTCGGCCTGGTTTACTTCGTTACGTGTAACTTTCAGCATTCCTTTAGCATCGAAATCGGTAAGGGCAGTTGCGCCGCCTTTAACATACAGACCATCCAGAACAATTACTGGTGGATCAACAGGATCTTCGTCATCTTTACACGAAGTTGCAATAAAAGTCAAACTGAGTAACAATGCCCAGGTCAACTTCATAAATCTACTAAAATTCAGGTTTTTCATGATTTGAGTTTTAATTGGTGTTGATTATTGATTGATTGATTTGTGAATTTACTTTTAAAAATTAAAGGCCTAAATTTGGATTTGCATCTATAGCCCATTTTGGGATAGGGAAAGTTCTCCTTGATTGATCACTTGCAGGTTTTTCCCACCAGCTGTTTCCAAATGTTCCAAACCTGATCTGATCCTGTCGGCGATGGCCTTCGAGCCACAACTCGCGACCACGTTCGGCTAATAACTGGTCTAATGTAGCTCCTGTCCAGGTGCTAACACCGGCACGTTCGCGAATCGGGTTTATCCATTCATCACCGTTGCGACCCTGACGGATTTCAGTTTCAGCCTTCATTAAGTAGAAGTCAGTGATACGGAATAACGGGAAATCGTTGCTTAAATTTTCCTTGGCACCAACTTTAACTTCGTATTTGATAGCACGGGCACCGGTTGTTCTGATCTGTTTTGGTGTAAATGCTCCTTCATCCATTTTTAAAGCGGGAATATTTGGATCGATATCCAGAGGTTCCCCTGTTATACTTTCGATAATTTCGGCACCGGTGATCGTCTTTTGAGGACCGTAAAGGAAGTATGAGCTCTTTCTTATATCGCCGTCTTCGTATGTATCAAAGAAAGTAGGCACTGCACAAAATCCATTCCAGGGACCGGCAACCATATCAAAGGTAAGATTGCTCTGGTAATGCAACGAACGCATATGAATTCTGAACCCTGAGAAATTATCCTCATCGTAAGGAATAGAGAATATAATCTCGGATGATTTTTCATTGTTGGTTTTAAACGGAGCAAGCACACTGCTTTCGAGGGTGTAATTCCCGGCTATTACGCTGTCGCAATATTGACCGGCTTTCGCCCATTGTGGGGTTCCTGTATATACCTCAGCATTCAGATAAAGTTTAGCCAGCAATGAGAAACCCATGTAGCGGGTTGCAAGGTATTTGTTGTCAATTGCTTTCAGGTAATGCAGGTTTGCCTCTAAAGTAGTAACAATACTGTCGTAAATTGCTTCTCTTTCAATTTTTAGAGGCAAGAAATCATCAGGCTGAATGGCTGTTGTAAGATAAGGAGCATCTCCATAATTATCCATAAGCAGGTAATAATAGAAGGAACGCATTACTTCAACTTCGGCAATTTTAGCTTTTATGCTTTCGTTCTGTTCCAATGCTTTGAGCATATCAATTATCTGGTTACAGGAAGTGATGCCTTCCCAGAAAGTACCCCACATCCGGTTTACACCTTCGTTTTCGTTGGTCCAGGAATGTGTGTGCATATCAAGCCATTTACCTCCGTCGAACCAGTCGGAACCTCGGGTCGGGGCAGCCATTTCATCAGAAGTTATTTCCTGAGCCAGGAACCACCATCCCTGATCGTCAGCAAGGTTCTGCATACGTTTGTAGGCATCAACACTTAAGTTGGCAACCTGGGCCTCATTTTCGGGATACAGATCTCCCGGTATTTTGTCATACATCGTTTCATCGAGCTTGGTACACCCCGAAACGATAATGAAAAATAAAACTGTACTTAGATATAGTATTCTTTTCATGTCTTTAATGTTTAGAAGCTTGCGTTAATACCAAAAGTGATTGTACGTGTTTTTGGATACACATTGTACTGGTCGATACCGTAGGAAAGTCCACTCATCGAGGTTTCGGGATCAATACCCGAATAACCTGTGATAGTGAACAGGTTATTTGCAACAACGAACAGTTTCAGGCTACTGATCCAATCGAGGTTAGCTGTGCTGAAAGTGTAACCTACCGATACATAATCCAACCTGAGGAAGGAAGCATCTTCGAGGTAGAAATCAGCGATGGTGGCACCTGTTTTTGTGCGTCCGTCGTTGTACCAGTCAATAGCTTCAGGCAATCCATTCAGCGATGGCATATTGCCCGGGAAATCGAAGAACATTTTGGTTGCGTTATAAACTTTGTTTCCAATCATGGAACGGAAAGCCAAATCTGCCGACCAGTTTTTAAAGAAAGTGAAGTTATTTGACCAGCCTAATTCTACTTTAGCATTAGCTGAACCCACCCATTCGCGTTTAGCGTAACTCAGATCTGTAGTAAATCCGCCTGTACTTGATTCGTAAACAAACTCTCCGTCAAGCAAAGTAACATATACCGGCAGGTAGAAAGCAGCTACTTCATGGCCAACTGCTAAACCAGTAACCCAATATGAATCTCCTACCATCCCCCTGCCGGATATATAGCCATCGTGGCGAATGCCGTTCTGATCAGTTGCAAAACGACCCATATCAGTAATCTCCGATTTGTTATGGGATGCTGTTAAACCTGTTTTCCAGGAGAAATTTGATTTGTCAACCATAAAGGCCTGGAAGAAAAGTTCAATACCTTTATTTTCGATAGAACCGGAATTAGCATAAGTTGTCGGAGCGAGATTTGGTGGAACAGCAACAGCATATCTTCCAAGGAGGTCAGAAGTATTTTTCTGATAAACTTCTAAACTACCGCTGAAGCGACTGTTGAGGAAAGCGAAATCGATACCTATATTTACTTCGGCTGTTCTTTCCCATTTTAGATCGGGATTAACATTCCATGCGGGCTGAAAGGATACTACTTGTTGACCTGTTTCAGGATTGGTAGCAAGTCCGCCAGGCTGCCATGCCACCTGGCTATGGTATTCACCTATATTCTGGTTACCCGAAACGCCAAAGCTACCTCTCAGTTTTAATTGGTCGATCCAGCTTACGTTTGAAAGGAAGTCTTCATTTTGCATATTCCAGCCGATAGCTGCGGTTGGGAACCATCCCCATTTGTTGTTTTCTCCAAACTTGGTCGAACCATCACGTCGGATAGATCCTGAAGCATAGTACTTCGAATTGAAATTATACTGAACACGTCCGAACATACCTATTAATCGCGACATTCCTTTATAGGAAGATATATCGCCATATTTTACATCAACAAGTGTTTGAAGATTGTTTGGTCCTGAATACGGTGACTGAGCATTGGAAGCCTGTGCCCAAAAACCATCGTAACCCGACTCCTGCCACGAATAACCAAGGATAGCATCGAAATTGTGGTTATCGATCTTTTTGACATAATTTAATGTAGATTCCAGTATCTTCTGGTAGTTATTGCTGTAACTGCGCCTTGCATACCCATTATCAGCGGATGCATACAAACCTGACGGGCGGAAGTAGTTGCTTTCATTATCATTGCGGAGATAGCCACCGTTTATACTAAAAGTTAGCCCGTTAATAATCAGCCAGTCGGCTTTCAGGTTTCCGGTAAAACTTTTTGCATCGCGGATATTGGTAACCTCGTTTATGGTAGCAATCGGGTTTTCGTAGTTAAACTCGCGCTGTGTTTTGTTGTAACTGCCATCTTCATTGTAAACAGGATCGGTTGGGTTATGTGATATAGCCTGGTAAATAATATCATCTTTATCCCAGCCATCATAACTTTCATAATCGTTGTTTTCGAATGATGATGTCAGATTTCCTGTAAGGGTAAGCTTATTGTTGAATGCTTTATGCGAAAGGTTAAGCTTAGCACTGGTACGTTCCTTTTCGGTGCCTTTCATTACTCCCTGCCAGTTGGCATGGGTAATGGAAGCATAATAAGTGCTTGTTTCGCTGCCACCGCTGAAACTGAGGTTATTGTCGGTAGTTATACCCAAGCGGTATATTTCGTTCTGCCAGTCGGTATCGGTACCACCGTCTTTAAAAATACTGTCAACAGTCCAATCCGGATGCTCGCCTAGCTGGCTCTGTAGCTTAGTTTCTGCAAAGCCACGCAGTTCGTCAGCGGAGAGAACATTGAGTGTGTTGGCAACTTTATCGAACGAAGTTTTACTGTTGATGGTTATCAGAGCACCGCCATTTTTGCCTTTCGAACTTCCTTTTTTGGTAGTTATAATAATTACACCGTTAGCGCCCTGTGATCCGTAAATAGCTGTAGATGCAGCATCTTTAAGGATGTTGTAGCTTTCAATATCTTCGGGTGCTATGGCTGTAGGGTCAGCATTTGGGATACCGTCAATAACAAACAGAGGTTGAGTGTTGGAGTCGAAACCAGCCGAACCGCGAATCCTTACAGCAAAGCCTGAGTTAGGGTCGCCCCCTTTTTTGGTGATAACAACACCGGATGCTTTTCCCTGCAATCCCTGTATAGGATCAGTCATCGAACCCTGGTTTAATTCGGCTGCAGTAACATGGGCAATAGCGCCTGTACGGTCGGTTTTCTTTTGAGTACCATAACCTATAACTATTACCTCATCAAGCGTTGTTGCTTCAGGCACCAGTTTAATATCGAGGATTTTCTGGGTTGAAATAACAACTTCCTGGGCAACATAGCCAATAAAGGAAAATACCAGTGTTGATCCCGGTTTTACTTTTATTGCAAAATTGCCATCCAGATCGGTCAGCGTACCTGTGGTAGTACCCTTAACCAGCACTGTAGCCCCGGGCAGCGTAGAGCCATCCTTCGCATCAGTAATTTTTCCTGTTAACTGTACATCCTGAGCACTTACCTGAACGGCAAATAACCAGGCCACAAACAGTAAAAGGATCCTGAAAGAGATTAAATTTTTCTTCATAGATCTGACTTTCTTGAGATTAGATTATTGGTTTGTATTGGTTGATTAATTTTTTGCGTAGAATGTGAGCTTTGGGTTTCTATAAACCGAAAGGTGTGATAAAAATAATGTATTTCTTTTTTATAAACTTTAAGTGATCATAAAAAAAAGCTGACTTAGCCAGAAATGGACTCATTTTATTAAACTTTTTAAAATTATGTTCGGAACAACAGCGCAAAGCTATAAAAAGAATAATACGATTCTACACTTATTATCCTCTTTTTAAGGCATTTCAATAATTATTTTTCTGAAAACGTTTTCGCAAACGTTTGCATAAACTTAACAAAATGATAATTTCTTTTTAACAAATATTAGCAAGGGGCATTTTTGGTAAAATACTGATAATCAAATGGTCTTATTGTAAAAGTAACACTAAGCCTGAAATGAAATTTTTAAATGGCTCTACTATTATTTTAGTGGGGTAAAATATTTAGTCGGAAGTCAGAAGACCGAAGTCGGAAGTTTCCCCTATGACAAAATTATCCTCATACAAATTGCAGTTATACTAATCATTAGCTTTACCTTACTTTTTTCTTGCCAAAATAATGAAATATCAAATTCATGAAAACTTCGGTCTTCTGACTTCCGTCTTCCGACCTTTAAAAGTAGAATTCCATTAAATTCGTTATAGAACCTTTTTAATATGCTTCATACTAAATTAATATTTCTATCTTTATCTGGAAAAAAAAGCCGATCCGGTAAAATGTTATGAAGTCAACCCAGTTAACCATTAAAGATATTGCCCGCAGTCTGAATGTTTCTATTTCCACAGTATCGCGTGCATTAAAGGATCATCCCGATATCAGCCAGGAAACAAAAGACCTGGTACGGAATTACGCCGAAAAGTTTAATTACAGGCCTAACGTATTGGCGCTCAGTCTAAGGCGGCAGCGAAGTTATTCTATCGGGTTGATCATTCCGGCCATTGTACACCATTTTTTCTCCTCAGTTATCAGTGGCATCGAAGAGTTAGCGCATAAAGAAGGGTATAACCTTATTATTTGCCAGTCGAACGAAAACCAGTACCGCGAAATGATCAACCTGCAGACGTTGATTGATCACCGGGTTGACGGCATATTGGTTTCGTTGAGCAAAACGACACAATCGTACGAGCATTTCAGCGAAGCGTTGAACAACGGGATGCCGATTGTTTTTTTCGACAGGGTATGCGAACAACTGGAAGCAGATAAAGTAATTACCGATGATTTTGAAGGAGGCCGCATTGCCACCGAATACCTTATTAATAAAGGATGTAAAAATATTATTCACCTCGCAGCGCCTCAAAACCTCTTAATAGGCCGCGAACGCAGAAACGGGTATTGCGAAGCATTGCGTAAAGCGGGCATTGAAGTGCGTGAAGAGCGTATTTTGAAATGCGACACCCGCGAGGAAGTACAGACTTTGCGGCAGCATATCCTTAACCTTGCCCCGGATCTCGACGGTATTTTTGCAGTGAACGACAGCACCGCCATTGCCGTGATACAAATATTGCAGCAAAACGGATTTCGAATTCCTGAAGATATTTCGGTTATCGGTTTCGGCGACGGACCTAATGCTTCCATCATTCAGCCGGAACTCACCACCGTAGTTCAAAAAGGATATGAAATGGGAAGGGAAAGTGTGAAACTTCTTCTGCAACGCTTAAACAATCCAGCAGCAGATATCAATTACCAGACAAAAGTTTTTAAACCAACGCTGAAGATCAGGCAATCGGCATAATTATACCTGAACTCAGTAGAGTAATACAAATTTTGAATCCATTGGTGTTCATTTGTAAAAAACAGAAATAGATAAATCTCTTAAGGTTAGAATGAAAGTTTCAGTTTGATTGTGACTTCAGGTGCAGAGCACCGAAATATTTGTAGAACTCAATTGTGAATTAATTAAAGGTGCAGCGCACCGAAATATTTTGTTCAACTCAGGCTAGTATTGCAGCTTTTGAATCCATCGGTGATCCTTTTTATTAAAATACAGAAATGGGAAAATACACAAAGCTTAAAGGAAAATTTGTTTTTGAACGAGATTTAAAGTGCAGCGCATCGAAATATTTGTAGAATTCAGTTTCGGAATAATTAAAGGTGCAGCGCACCGAAATATTAAATAAAATGGCAAACACATACACAAATTGTTATTTCCATCTGGTTTTTGCAGTTAAAAACAGGCAGGCATTGATAATGAAAAACTGGAAGGATGACCTGGAGAAGTATTTAACAGCTATTATCCAAAGCCATAAGCACAAGTTGCTGGCGATAGGATCAATGCCTGACCACATTCATATTTTTATTGGATATAATGTTAACCAGCTGATTCCAGATTTGGTAGAAGATTTAAAAACATCAAGTAATACCTGGGTAAAACAGCAGGGATTTACTAAATTCAAATTTGACTGGCAAAAGGGTTATGGCGCTTTTACGCATTCACGGTCCCAAATAAATCAAGTGGTGAATTATATTATGAACCAGGAAAAGCATCATCAAAAGAAATCGTTTAAAGAGGAATACAAAGAAATTCTTTTTAAAAACGGTATTGAATACAATGATGAATACCTCTTTGAGTTTTTCGAATCTGATATTTCTAAGGATTAGCCAGGTCTACTAAAAATAGCACATATTATGCAGATAATTAGCATTGTAGATATCTATAGCGTTTTTCATTTGGATGATAGAGATCCAGCAGAATCCGTATTTAATATTTTGTTGCGTTGCACCTGCAAACCTTCAATTCAAAATTTCTACAAGTATTTTCGGTGTGCTGCACCTTTGTTTTTGCGCAAAACTGGGTCATGATGCTGAATTTCTAAACCACCCCGAATGTAATATTTCGGTGCGCTGCACCTGCTAACCTTTAATTCAAAATTTCTACAAATATTTCGGTGCTCTGCACCTTAAATTATACGCGATTTTGCCAGACTTCAAATATTTGACTTCATCGAGCCCTGCAGGGTTCGCACTCTGTGGCTTTATTTGCCACCAGAAAATTAATAAATAACGGTGCAGCGCACCGAAATATTTGTAGCATAATGGAAAAATATAATACAAGGTGCAGCGCACCGAAATCTATAATGCCTGGATTTTAGATCATATTGGTTATTTGCCGTGCATTTGATAAATAGATATCGAATTTTAGCACCTTTAATCTTCAATATTCCTACAAATATTTCGGTGCGCTGCACCTTTGTTTTTGCTAAACAGGGTAATTTTTTGCTAAACAGGGTCTTAATAAAGACAAGCTGCTGCTATGTCCACATAGATCGAACAACACATATTTGATGGCTATAAATGGGAGTAGTGATTTATAACGGTACAGAATTTGAATCTAATCAAAAGGCTGAATTTTCCTGCAAACCCCGTATGTGTATTTTATAACGCAAAAGAATTTGAATCCAATCAATAAAAAGGCTGAATTCTTAACAAGCCTAAACGCTAACTAGAATAATGTTTTTACCTCGTAACAACAATCCTTTTCACCGTTTGCTCATTGCCGGTAACGACTTTCAAAATATAAATGCCTGATGCCGGTGGCGCCCATGCAAGAGAAAGTTTTTCGCTGATCGGCCCGTTGTAAATTGTTGTTACATATTTGCCTTCGAGGGTAAAAATATCGGCTTTGCAAGTGACGGTTTCCTTGCTGGTGATTTCGATTGTACACGTCGTATTCACCGGGTTGGGAATAACCAAAACTGATGTACTCTTTTCCTTTTCGTCATCCACGCCATACGGATAGGGCAGCCTTGTGTTGGTATAAATACGGTATTCGCCGGCTTTGAGATCGATACTCATATCGGTTGATGTTACCGTGATGGAATCGCCGCTGAAGAACTCATAGTATTTACCGGTATTATAAAAATTGGCTGTAATAGCTCCATCTTTAACATCAAAATTTCCAAGCACAACCACGGAAGTATTGGAATTGCGAAGCCTTATTTTTTTCATCAATCCGGTAAGACTGAGATCGTAATCAGTTGTTTCGAAAACCGGATTGTCCTTATGCAGTTTAATCAGGGATGAAATGATATCGTACAGGTAAACCCTGTTGTCGTTTTTCATATAATCCCAGCGTGAGGGCTTTTCATTGAGTTTGGTTTCGTCGGTTCCCGATGGCCAGAAAATGGAATAGTCATAACCTCTTTCGCCAAACTGCCAGAGCATTTTCGGTCCGGGAAGGGTATAAAAGAAGGTAGCTGCCAGTGCTGCCCGTTTAAGTGCGGTAGCCGTATCTTTTACAGAGTAATCGCCGGAAGCATTGCCCCATTTCAGGCTTTTGAACATTTGCCGTTCTTCATCATGACTTTCCATATAGGTAACCAGATGAGGATAACTCCAGCCACGCGAAGAATAAACTCCCCATGTAAGATCGTTATCCGTATTGTAACCCATTGCACTTTGGTTGTAAGCATTATTCATATTTCCCCAAAGCATCATGCCTTTATTGGCAAGCACTTTTTCCTCACTGTTGTCGGCAAAGTGCTCCAGGATAAGATAAGCGTTAGGGTTAACATTTTTAATGGTATCGTAATATGCTGAAATAATATCTATTCGCGACTGATCGTAACTAGCCATGGCGTTGGAATTGCCAAGTGTATTTTTCTGGGTGAGACCCTTCGAAAGGTCAAAACGGTAGCCATCAAACCTGTATTCTTCTATCCAGTGCCTGAGTATCCGCCCTACATACATTTTTGTTGACCACGATTCGTGATCCATATCGAAGCCCACACTAAAATCGTGTTTTGCAATCGGGTTGTAAAAAGGACTTGCTTCGGTTGGACGGTTGTTTGCTTTATCCCAATACAACATTACATAAGGAGAAGTTCCGAAAGCATGATTCAGTACCATATCGTTGATCACTGCTATCCCCATTTGGTGGCAGGTATCGATAAGTTGTTTGAGCTTATTGGCCGGGCCATAAAACTTGTCAACGGCAAAGAAATAATTTGGATTGTATCCCCAGCTCAGGTTGCCTTCGAATTCGTAAACCGGCATTAGCTCAATGGCATTAACGCCTAATTTCCAAAGATATCCGATGGTATCGATAACAGCCTGAAAGGATTGAGGATCCGAAAAGTCGCGTACCAGCAATTCGTAAATTACCAGGTCAGTAACTTTTGGTGCTACAAAATTGTTTGATTTCCACACATATGGAACCTGCGCTGTTTGCAACACGGTTGCTATTCCCTGGGTTTTGCCGGTAGGATATGGTAAAATACCAGGGTAAGTGCTCGCCGGAATATACTGATCATTCCAGGGATCGCTGACTTTTTCGGCAAACGGGTCCCCGATGCGGATGTTATCGTCAACCAGGTATTGGTAAATGTATTCCTTGCCGGGAACCAGGCCGTCAATCTGAATCCAGTAGCGCTGAGCATCGGGCGTACGGTTCATATACGTCTGTTCGTCGGGCAGCCAGTTATTGAAATCGCCGATTACAAAAGCAAACTGTTTGAGCGGTGCATACAACGAAAGCAATACCGATGTTTCGCTCAGGTAATTTATACCGTCTTTCATTCCGGCCGGAAGTTCGGCCACTGGAGCGGCAGGCCTTACATAATAAAAAAAGGAATCGGCAACCATGGCTACTGCGGTTTTGGCAACTGCTTTTACCAGGTAACGTCCGTAACCGGATGCCGTTATGGTGTGATTGAGTAGGCTGCCGGTGGTTGCTGCAACCTGCTGACCGTCAATATATAAAATAGTAGAATCGGCCAGTAACGACGAAGCCTCTACTTCAAGTGTTTCGTTGAGTGACAGAAACATGAAATCTTCGCTTGGGTTTGTGATTTTAACACTTAAAGTGGAAGGGAAAACATCGTAAAAAATATCCCCGTTCTCGGCTGTTTTTCCTTCGAGCCAGCTGCCGTTAACCTGCACGCCGCTGCGAAAAACAAAAGCAAGTTTCTGAATTTCTTCCGAAGCAGGCACATTGTAATAGGAACGTATTGAAGGACCGATTACCAGTTTCCAGAGATTATTTCCCAGCGAAGTAAGCTTGCAGGCAGGAATATTCACACCCCAGTCGGCTTTAACATGTTTCCAGTCGGTAGTGCCGGTGCTCAGGTTGGTAATAACTCCTGTATGCGCATAAATCTCGCCGGTGTAACCTGCCAGTCCGCCATTGCCCAGCGATGCATCAAAGGTTACTTCGATGCTGCTCTGGTCGTTTGGAAGGGGAGGGCTCACGGTAATTACCTGGCTGAATCCTGTTGTAATGATCAGGAATAAAATCGCTGTTATCAGATATG